>DAINNQ010000001.1:0-45191 GCA_036735825.1 Alteromonadaceae bacterium
GTAGCATAGTTTACTCAGTCGAATTTACCCTTTAATCATTTGTAGCCATATTGACACGTAATAAATAAGGCTACGTTAAGAGCCAGACATGACACAAAGTGAAGCGCAGTTATTAGCCAATATTGACACTCAATTACATGCATTAGTCAAAGATATTGATATTCTTTCCGCGGTTAAACCGCTTAATTATTTACAAGAAAAAGAACGTTTCTTTGCTAGTAACTTCTCAAACGAACCGGCCTTTGTTTATAAAGAAAACAATATTGATCCTTTTTCGTTAAAACGTAACTTATTCAATTTACCTTTGGAAAATATCAAAGATCCCGATTTGTATTCTTTATATTTAGCCGTTATTGACTCTTATGTGGATAAGGTTGATCAATATAAATCTATTGGTAGTAGTGAGTTTTTATATGATTCTTTACGTTATTACGGTGAACCTAGCGAAAAAGACATTCACAACGCCCAATTTATTTTGCATTTACCGGATAATACCCTCGATAAAATAGAAGAAATCGTCAACGCTGATGGCATTGTCACTATTTTGTCGCAAATGGCAGAGCAAGAAAATTATACTTGGGAAATGAAACTCGATGAAACCATGGTCGCTAATGCACTAGTTTCTGGTACGACAGTGAGAATAAATACTAACGCAAAACTATCGCTTACCGATGCCCAAGCGCTTGCCCATCACGAATTAGGGGTTCATTTAGCAACGTCATTAAATGCACGCCAGCAACCTCTTAGAATTTTATCGTTAGGCTGCCCATTAAATACCATGACCCAAGAAGGTATGGCCATTTTAAGCGAATACCTTTCTGGCAATATGACCATTCATCGTTTAAAAATATTGGCACTGCGCGTTATTGCTGTTAAGTCGATGATAGAAGATAAAAACTTCCGCACAACCTTCTTATTATTAAAAGAAACTTATCGAGTTCATGATGAGCAGGCTTATACCATTACCGCTAGAGTTTATCGAGGTGGCGGTTACACCAAAGACTATTTGTACCTAAAAGGCTTTAGTTTAATTTTAAACGCGTATGAACATGAGCAAAACTTTAATCATCTCCTTTCTGGAAAAACATCTTTAGAATTTTTGCCTGTGATCACACGCTTAATCGACAAAGAGTTATTAATTAAACCTCAATTTATTACCCCTGCTTTTAGAGAGCCTGTGGTTAATGATGCAGTTAATTCGTTTATCACACACGCGATTCGTTAAATTTATCAGAGCGCATAAAAAAGAGCTTCGTTTGAAGCTCTTTTTATTATGTGTGTTTTAAAAACCTACTAAAAAATCACCTTGAACCAAGCGGTTCAAGGTGCTCAATTAGTTCAGTAACTTTAACGCTTTAACACAGCGACTCACGTTTTCATGAGTGGCTTTTGCTGTTTTAAGCACTTGAGGTTTCATATCTTTATATTCTTGCACGAGTGTTGCTAATTCAGCTTCACTTTCCGCCGTACATTGACTAGGCATCATAGAGTCAGCAAATGCACTTAATAAACCTAAATCACTACCTTCATTTAATTTAGGGATATGCGCTAAAATTTTCGCTTTATATGGCGCTTCTAAATGTTGCTGTTCCGCTGGGAATAATCCCCACATAATATAGCGCAAAGTCGATAGTTTTAATTTCTCAGGATTATTAACGACCACATCAAACCATTTCGCTTTTACTTGCTCTTCTGGACGAAGTACTTCTGCATAAATCGCATATTTAACGCCAGTATCAGACGCATCTTTTTGTTTTTCTGCATCAAGTAGTGCCTTGTAGTTACCGTATTGGTAACGATTTAAGCGCGCAACCATGCTCCAGCGTTTATCTTGGTCTATGGTTAAGCCATCAAATGATTTTTCACCTTGAAGGATGTTCATTAAGTTTTTTAAATGATTATCATTTTTTGATACACCCACATAGCGGCTATACCATAACTTTTGAAAATCAGAACCCGCTTCCGCCTTTTCTAATAAACCTAGGTATAAGTCTTCCACTTCACGATATAAATCAGAATAATCTTTTTGCTTTAATTGAGTGGCGGTTGATAATGCCGTGGTTAAGCTATCAGCAATTTTTCTCACAACATTATAGTCAGTTTCATCTTCAATATTGGCAATAGCAAAATGAACAAACTTATCAGCAGGTAATTTGGCATCACGCACACTATCAGCCAAGCTTTGCCATAACATTAAACGCATCGTAGTATTGTCGATAGCATTAATGTGCTTTTGTACTGAGTCTAACGATTTTTCATCTAAATCAACTTTAACAAAGCCCCAATCCGCTTCATTTGGATACACCAAATCTGGACAGGTTTCACCTATGGCATCTTTAACTTCTGTGCTCGCACCTTCGTACATCACAGGAATTGCCGTTGATAAGCTCATGGCATTATCAGCATAGTTATATAATCCCACTTGTACGCGTTGTTCACGTAAGGTTGGATAATCTTCCGATGCGCTTTGCTCAATGGTAAATTGACTGATTTTATTATCGCTACACTGATAATTGACTTTAATGGTATTTAGGCCAGCATTATATAACCAGTCTTGCGTCCATTGTTTCATGTCTTTGCCAGCGGCTTTTCCTAGCTCGCCAATAAAGTCATCTAATTCCGTATTTTTATAGGAGAATTTCTTCAAATAATTACTAACACCAACACGGAAGTTTTCTTCACCTAAATAATAAGGCAATTGTTTAAGTACCGACGCACCTTTACCATAAGTAATACCATCAAAATTAGTTAACGCATCACCTGTAGACGGTACAGGTAATTCAATGGCATGAGTGTTTACAGAGTCATCACTACGATACGCCCATTGTTTAGTGCCTGAATAAAATACGTCCCACGCGTTATCAAAATCACTTGCTTGGCTAATTTCAAGGTTGGCCATATAAGTTGCGAAACTTTCATTCAACCATAAACCGTTCCACCAACGCATGGTCACTAAATTACCAAACCACATATGCGCCATTTCATGGGCAATTACGTTTGCTAAACTCATTTTGGCTTGCGTTGATTTTTCACCACGCGCTATATAACCTTCATTAAATGTTACTGCAGCAACATTTTCCATCGCGCCAGCATTAAAGTCAGGCGCTACAATTTGGTCATACTTACCAAACGGGTAACGTACTTCAAAATAATCGTTAAAGAATTTAAAGCTTTGCTTAGTCGGTTTAAACCATTCTTCGGTTTTAACGTATTGCGCTAAACTTTGACGAGCAAATAAGCGTAATGGAATATCTTCAAATTGATCTTCCCACACCGCGTAATTACCTGCGTGCAATGAGAAAATATACGATGAAAACTTCGCTGATTCAGGGAAATGCCAAAGGCTGTTTTCACCTTGTTCTTCAAGTTTATTTTCACGAACAGAGGTGATCACTTGCCAACCTTTAGGCGCTGTCACTTGCATTGTGTAAGTGGCTTTTAGATCAGGCTGATCAAAATGCGGGAATAAACGGTTAGCGTCATAAGGTTCAAAATCTGTGTATAAATACACTTCACCATTTTCTGGATCAACAAAACGATGTAAACCCGAGCCGTCGGTAGAATATGGACGTTGATACTCAACAGTTACCCTGTTTTTACCTTTGGCAAGTTCAGCCGCAGGCACGGTGATAAACCATTTTTCATAGGTAAAAGACACGGCTTTTCCGTTCACTTTTACGCTACTCACCGTCCCTTCATCAAAATCAATCGTCAGGTCGTTGACATTATTTTCAATCAGATCAAAATGTAAATCTGTGATCCCTGAAAAGCTTTCGCTTTTATTATCTAAAGTCACTTGTAAGTTATAGCTAACGTTAGCTACTTGCGCTGCACGCATTTTTGCATAATCTTCATAAAGAGACTCGCTAGATTGGCGTGCCGTAGAAGTTAAAGAGCTAGGGGCAATGCTTTCTTTTTCTGGGGCCTGTTGCTGTGTAGTGGCGCTTTTTTCACAGGCCGTTAAGCTTATTGCTGAGGCAGCAATAGCTAAGGTCAATGCCTTACTAAGACGGGATTTGACGATATTCATCATAATGTAAACCTTTTAAAAATTATTATATTTTTTGGTGCAATAGTATCTTTGAGACATTAAAGGTAATGCCGCAAATAGATGTAATATTTTTGTTAACGGTTATTTATAGCATAGCCTGTAAACTGAGTCAGAAAAATATATCGACTATTTACCAGATATACGATTAACCTACTCATTAATCAGATAAATGAATGAATAACTTCATCAAAATTCATTGTTAATCGATTAACAAGCTGCCTATAGTAATCACTATGGTAGATATTTTTGGCCAGCATTATTAGGAAAAAGTAGGACGATACGTGCAAAATAAACAAACAGTCTATCAACAATTTGATTTACCCGCTTTAGAGCGCGAATATTCTCCTAGTAGCTGCATTGACGACATCATGGTGTTTATTCAGCAATATATAGATTTGAGCCAGCAAGCCTTAAATTTCGCCCAAAATAGTGATAGCGTGATAACCAATCTACCTTATGGCGAATCAGTTGATGAAGTATTAGATCTCTTTCTTCCTGTTGATACATCAAATTACAAAAGCAAGTTGCATGTTTATATTCATGGTGGCTATTGGCAAGAATTAACCAAAAACGAATCAAGCTTTGCTGCCACAAACTTCCAAGAAAATGGTTATCATTTTGCCGTGCTAAATTACTCATTAGCACCCAAAGTTTCCTTATCTGAAATTGTTGACCAATGTCGGCAAGCCATTGCTTTTCTTTATCAACAAGCTGAAGAATATGGCTATGATAAGAATGAGATATACCTTTCTGGCAGTTCTGCTGGCGGGCATTTAGCCATGATGATGGCCTTGACAGATTGGTCGAAATACCTAGCTATTGAAAGCAACATCATTAAAGGTATTTGTGCCGTAAGTGGTATTTACGATTTAACACCCATTGCACTCACGTATATTAATGAACCGCTTAAACTCTCCTCATTAGAAATTAAAGAAAATAGCCCGTTACTGCTTAATTTTTCCTGTAAGATTTTAGCTAATTGCCAAATAATTTTAGCTTATGGCGATAATGAAACGAGTGAATTTAAACGACAAACGTTAGCGATAAAAAGTTATTTTGAACAGCAAGGCTTGATGGCTAGGTTTGCTGAAATAGAATATCGTAATCATTTTAATGTGATATTAGATTTAGCTGAGCCTCAATCATGGCTCAGCCAAGAAGTTTTTAAGCAGATGCAGACTTAAAAAACGCATAATTATTTTAAAAAATTCTTTACTTGCTCGTCTAATTTCTCTTGCCAAGCCGGTGGCATTTCTTCAAGGATAATATTAAGAAAGTTTAAATTTTCTTTAGTAGGATTGACCTGATAAGCAGTTTTAGCCCATAAGTAACTTTTCGCTAATACTGAAGACGCCTGATTTTCATCTACCTCTTGCAACTTTACCCAATAAAATGACGCCGTTTTTTCGTATGAGGGAGAATATTTTAATGATGACGATTTTTCCATCATCATTAGCGCCTTACCCTGAAGCTCATTTTTATTTTCAACATTTAGCGCAACAGAATAATACAAATTAGCGAGCTTAAAGGCAGCCTCGCCTGAATCATGCTGAATAGCTTGTTGATACCAATGTTCTGCACTTGCAATATTTTGAAAAGGAGAGCTTAAAACAAATATATCCCCCAGTGTAGTTTGAGCTGAAATTGCACTACGTTCGGCGGCAGGAAGACACCAATCTATCGCCTTTTTAATATTTATTTCTTGCCAATGGGTTCCTAAATATAAACGCCCAATGTCACAACTTGCATCATAAATACCATTTTCAAAAGCTTTTTTGTACCAATAAATCGGTGTGTTTTTTAGACTTGAGTCTTGTTCATTATTGTTGAAGGTAAATTGCAGATGATTAATGCAATCCCCCATTTCTTTTTGCGCTTGAGGAATATTAGCGCTTGCCGCTTTATAAAACCAACTGCATGCTTTTTCATTATTTTGCGCGACATTACCCCATGCTAATTTATAAAATAACCCTACTGTCATTTGAGCTAAGGCATTCTCTTTTTCTGCATATTTCTGAAAAAGCACAAAGGCTTGATCGTATTTCTTCTCACCCAGTAATTGATGAGCTGGAATTAACTCCTGATTCAAATCACTTGTATTAGCAAATACATTTTGATGTTTGACAATAAAAAACAGCCCTAACAATAAGAGCTGTTTGAAAAAGTTAAAAGTCATGTATTAAGACCTTGACGGAAAAAGCCCCTGTAATGCAATAATCCAGTTAACGGCGATATAAGGCATACGATTTTCATGAGATTGTGATCCGCCATTAGCATTTACTGCTGTAGTTGCTGTTGAAACAACTTGACCCGATAAATTTAAAGAAACTGAATCAGGGTGCATCGCGACACTTGGTGCAACACTACTATAAATATTTTGACGATTAGGGCTTTGAGCTAATGCTTTACCCGCAGGGCTATTGCTTGACGAACGTGCATCCACTGAATTTAAATCCGCAACTCCTTCCACAGTGACATCGTTAGTAACTGTTGTTGTCGCCGTATGATTATGTGAAGGCATTTGATTTACTGTTAAAGTAACAAATTCGAACCCTCCACGCTGACCTAAACGATAATCAGATAACCCTGGACCACCCCCAGCACCAATTAAGGCGCGACCTCTAGTATCAGGCAAAGCAAACGTTGTTCGACCATCTCCACCATAAGTTGTTCCTAAAATTGAAAACAATGCCTGATTTTGAGATATGGGTAAAATCTGCCCTTGAGCTAAAGCATATGAACGAGGTGCAAAATTGCCAGCAAAAACACACATAGTTCCTATCATTGAATCAGAACCACCACACGCAAATGCATTATTCCCTATAAAAACACTTGGTAGTAATGCCAAGGATACTGCAACTTTTTTTATCATTTTTTTCATATCTATACTCCTTTAAATTGTGAACGTAAACTAATAACTATTACAGTTAAAAATAACAAGAATGTTGATGGTTCTGGTACATTCACTGGCGGTTGACCAACTTGAGTTTGATGGATACCCCGTATTGACAGGCTTGCATTTGAACTCTGCTCTAACAAATCTGATGCGTTAGAATATCCAAAAAACATATCAATTAAGCCTTCAAAATTTACTACCTCACCCGCCAATAATGTATATGAAAAATCATATTGGCCCTCATCAGTAACCCGTCCTCCAACATTATTCTGGTCATACGTTCCGTTCTTTTCATTAACAAAATCAGCATCAGAAAGAATATCAGAAAAGAAAAATTCGCTATTCACATCATACAAACTGATATTTGAACGAGAATAACCTGTCACTAATGCGCTCACCATATGTGAGAAGCGAAAGCTAAAGTCTATCGTAAACGTATCTGTAGCGTGGTTATTTTGAATATCAACACCAAAGTCATACGCGACATTTTGATCAATCGCGGCTAAAGAGCTAATCAATGTGTAAAAATTAATGGTCTGACTTGTATCTGTGATGGCAATATTTGAAGTATTACCACCTAAAACGGTTAAATTACCAGGAACACCACCAATACTTGCGCTATTAGCTCCAATAGAAATATTGCCTGAGAAGGTAGTATCATTTGAAATAAAAATTGGTTGGCCTAATTCAATACTACCTACGATTGATAGATCTGACGAGATGAGAGAAGCCGATACGTTGAATTGAATAATAAATGTAAAAGCGGTAGAAAATAAAAGTTTTGTAATTTTATTCATCTGAAATCCTTTTAAATTGTTTGTTGGTTTTAAGCAATCCTTAGGCCATGATTTAAAAACCTCTACAAATCAGGTGGCTAAAAAACAAACATGCACATAATACATATTTAAACCTGTTTTATGTAAAATTTACTGACACTATTTATTGACAATTAAAACATAATTCAGTGTTTTAATTGTCAATAAATAGTGAGTCAACGAGCTTTAGCGTATTCATGCTATTTACGACAAGTATCTAATATTTTTTCTACTAACAATCCTGATGCTAACGCAACTTCCCTAATGTTTGCATGCATATCATGTAAGCGCTGTTTAATTCGCTTGGTTTCATTTTTATTTATTTTCACTCCTGAAAGGCAATTTTGAGCAACGGTTAAGCCTAAAGTATTAATGGTTCGAGCATCTTCTGCCACGGCTAATAGAGGCGATAATTTAGGATGCTTTTTAATGGTTTTTATCACTTGCTCAAAATTAAAGTGCCAACGATGCAAAGTATTGATAATGTTCTGCAAGCCTTGTTTATTACCCTTTTTAAAGGATCGTAATTGCTGCTGCATCTTAACTATCTGCAAGCTTTCTACTGGCAAATAATCAACAAACCGTTTTAATGAGGCATGTTGGTGATAAAAGCCTTTTTGATATTTAATATGATGTCGAGTGTAATAATGCGCGGGTTCAAGTTGCTCTGATAATATCATTAAGGGTTCTATCGATGTTTTTGGCAACACCAACTGTTGCAAACCTGCTTCAAATTGCGCTTGATGCTTAAGTCCTACTTTTGTTGCAAAGTCGTTGATGATAAACAAACGTTGATACATATTTTGAGTATCTTTTAACTCTTTAGCCGACCAAAAACGTTCTGCAATAGCAAACACGCGTGGCCATGCCCGCACATCAATATTGTTCTCATCCACTAATTCACTCCATAACGTTGCTTCACCACCAATAATATTTTGTTCTTTTTCTGTAGGTAAACTAGCTAATAGCGTCACTGAGGATAAATCAACGTCAGATAATTTGGCCCCTTGCACAGCATAATGTGTGTTGCCAATTAACATGCGACCTTTAAGTTTAGAACTGTTGGCAAAATCAAACTCTGCGCGAACAGGGCCCATCCAACTGTCAAAAGCAAGATTAATTTGCTGAGCTGTCAGCGCTAATTGGTGGTCAATATCAACTTTTTGGTATTTATTTTTGTTTAATTTAACATACGCGTGGATCACATAATCATTTCGACTAACCAGCACTAAACGCCCTTTAACGGCACTCCCTTTTAGCCTAGGCATAGTAAATTTCCATGCTTGTACTTTATCGTCAGCTTCCAGACTCACCACCGCCGCGTCGCGTTTAGCTAACGGTTCATTGCGATAGTGATAGCTGGTACTTTGAGGTTGATCGATATAAAAACCTGTCGAGAGCAATCCTTGATAATCTTGAGAGGCAATTTCAGTTAAAGACTCCATGCCTCGCCATGATTGCACCATAATATCTTTTGGTAAATCTGGATGATAAATTTCATCCCAACCCATCATTCTTCTCTTATGTTTAGCTAATATCAATTGCACTTTTTTATTGAAAAACACTTGTAAATCATGTTCATTTTGCAAGTTATTTTCAGTCATAAACTGTTGTATTTTTGTGCTCTCTTTCCATTGCACTGGGTGAACTTCATCACCGCCAATGTGTAGATATTGATCAGGAAACAATTGCACTAGTTCACCAACAATACTGTCGATAAATTGGTACACTTTTTCGTTACTTGGGTCGAGCAAAGGCTCAAACACGCCCCATTTGTCTTCCATGGTATAAGGCTTATCAACACTGATTAATTCAGGATACGCAACGGCTATTGCCGAAGCGTGCCCTGGTAAATCAAATTCAGGCACCACTCGTATCCCTAGCAAGCTTGCATAGTCAACAACATCGGCAATTTCTTGTTGCGTATAATATTGATTATCTGAAGCTAATTGATGCAGTTTTGGATGCGTTTTTGATTCAATGCGCCAACCTTGGTCATCAGTTAAATGCCAGTGAAAAACATTGAGTTTTGCCGCTGACATACCGTCAAGTTGCCGCTTTATGGCATCAATCGAAATAAAATGTCGAACACTATCAATCATTAACCCACGCCATGAAAAACGTGGTGAATCAACAATATTTACCAGAGGTAATACCATGGTTTTATCTGCCGTCGAGCGAAACATTAATTGCGCTAAGGTCGCCACACCCTGCATAACACCAAACTCTGTATTAGCCGTAATTTTTATCCCCTGCTTATCAATAATCAATTGATAACTTTCATCATTTTTAAGGGTTGGCAACTGATAACCATTTGCTTGCTGTTGATCGACGACAATACGCAATTGCGTAAAGTCTGAGGAGTTAGCGCTCTCGTTTGCTTCATCTGATAATTGATTCGTTTTTTCAACAACAGTTAAATGCTCACTAGCTATTTGCTTATTAATTTTAGCCAGAATAACGGCTTTACGTTGTTCACTCACGCCATCAATGTTAATTGATAACTGATTCGCTACTTGGTATTTGCCTTGCTCAACTTTGACAGAGGCAGGATAAGGCATTAAAGGTAAAGTATTGGCCGCGAAGCTATGAGTAAAAACGCTCATCGCCAAGATTAGCGTGACAAAACATGGTTTGATGATTAGCACGAAATATTTCGTTGAAAAATGATTAAACACTATAAAGATTCCATTTTTTTTCGTTGAGCGGTTAAGTTTGCTAACGCTTGTTGTGTATCTAGCGCTGATTTTGGCGTGCATAAAGTCACAACATACCCAATAACAAAGCCAGTTATCAGCGCTGGAATTACCGGATTACCCCAAAATGCTAACCAAGTACTTTGTAATGATATAGCAATCGCAAAACCCGTTGCCGATAACAAGCTCGCGATAGCACCTTGCCAATTATACCTTGGCCAAAATCGCCCTAAAACTCCACATACACACAAACCTGACATCAAAATTGCGATCATTTTAGTGATGTAAGCAATGATATCATTGGATAACAGCGCAAATCCTAAAGCGACACTAATAGTGATCACCAAACTCACACGAGATAAGAAAACAACGCGCTCAGCGGTTGGCATTTTTTTAAAGGCTAAATAATACAAATCGCCAATGGCAACACTTACCGCAGCAATAGCGTCAGAGCTAGCACTTGATAAAGTCGCTGAAATTCCCGCAATAATAATAAAAACACCCAGTGCTAATGGCATAACATTTAAGGCAATATGCGGAAAAGCAAATGATGGATTGTCTAATTCTCCCGCCATGGCAAAAGCGCTCATACCAATAATGGCAGGAATAATTGAAAAACCTAAATATAATACGCCAGAATAAATAAACGACTGACGAATGGAGCTTACGGTTTTGCCTGAGTAAATTCGCTGACGAAACGACGGCGTCGCTAATATGCCAACTAATACCGCCATAGCCAGTGATACTGCTGGCACTAAGCCGACCTTATCAACCGCAAACCACGACAAATTATCCGTCGGTTGCGCGGCTATCATGACTTGCCAACCGCCAATATGCTCAACCGAAAAATAAGCCATGGCAATAAAACCCGTAAAGAGAATCAATGCTTGTATTGAATCCGTCCACACCACAGCGGTATAACCACCGATGACAACATAAATAGTAAAACTGATCGCGATTAACAGTTTTGCCATATTTATATCAATGCCCGTTAGCCAGGATAAATACATGCCTCCACCAATAATATGCGCGCCTAACCAACCAATACTGGCGACATAAATAATCAAGGCCACTACATTTTTAATCAAAGGATTAGCACCAACATAGAAGGCAATTTCTTCACTCATGGTCATGAATTTATATTGACGAACAGGGGCAAATAACCACGCAAGTAACAAAATACCCACCGCTCCGCCAATACCATATAAAGTACCCGCCCAACCATTAAGATAGGCAAAACCCACCGCGCCCATAGACGAGCCAGTACCCACCATAGTCGCAACCGTTGTGCCAAGCGTTAAAAGTAATGGCAAGCTGCGTCCACCCAATAAAAAATCTTCACCCGATTTTTGTTTGCGTGAAACAAACCAGCTCAGCATGATCATTGCCGAAACATAAACAATAAACGCGATAATGAAAATGCCTTCCATATGGTGATCCTTATTTCTGATGAGTGACTGTTTTTATCGACAATTTTACGGAGCCTTGTAACAAGTCACATCAACTTCTACTTTACAATCAACCACTAAATCAGCAACAGCACATATTCTCGCAGGCGGATGTTCACCAAAAAACTCTTTGAACACTTTATTGAATGATTGAAAATAACGAGCGTCTGTTAATATCACTTTAACGTGAGCAACGTGCTCTAACCCGTAACCCGCTTCCGTCATAATTTCTAGACAATTTTCAATGGCGATACGAGATTGCTCAATAATGCCGCCTTCAACTACTTCGCCGTCACGCATCGGGGTTTGTCCTGACACCATCAGCCAGCCACCCGCTTCAATTGCACGCGAAAAGGGTAAATGTTGTCCGCCAGTTCCTACACCGCCGCCAGCACCAAATCGTTTAATTGTCATGTTATATCTACCTCGATAACTTATTGTTGATTAAATATGTTTTATAAAATTTGTTGATGATTTGTGTTTTAAAAATAATCCTGCACGCGTGTCGTCAGTTGCAACCACTCCCAGCGCATATTGATAAGTTAATCGCCCGTTTACCCACACACTTTCGATCCCTTGGGAAATTTCACAAGGCTGAGTGAAGCTTGCTTTATCGACGACTTTCTCAGGGTCAAAAAGCACTAAATCGGCAAAATAACCTTCTTTGATCAAACCGCGTTTTTCTATGGCAAAATTGTTCGCAGACAAGCCTGTCATTTTATGCACCGCTAATTCCAAAGAAAGCAGTTGTTTTTCTCGACTAAAATGCCCTAGCACTCTTGGAAAAGCGCCCCACAATCGTGGATGAGGATGAGGATCACAAGGCAAGCCATCTGAGCCAATCATGCCTTTTTCAAATTGAATAAATTGCTCTACATCTTGCTCGCTCATACCATGATATACCGCACCTGCAGGTATCAATTTTTTCGCAGCAGCGAGTAAACTTAACTGCCAATGATGAGCAATTGCCGCTAGCGTTTTGCCTGCCATTTCAGGTGCAGCTTCAGACCAAGTGATAAATATGTCGAAATCATCCGTGACTTGATTCAAATCTAACGTGCTTGAACTCGCGTGATACGGGTAGCTATCGCAACATATATCTTGTTTTTTTTGGGCGTTGACCACATGAGTGAGTACTTCTTGCGCCCTGCCCCAATTTTGTTTGCCCGCACATTTTAAATGCGAGATAACCACGGGTGATGTTGTTTTTTCACCCATCAGAAAAGCTTCATCAAGTGCTGAAATAATACCGTCGAATTCTGTCCGTAAATGCGTGGTGTAAATCGCATCAAACGCTTTTAATTCTCGCGCTAAAAATTCAACTTCGTCCGCCGTTGCCGCTTTTGCATTAAAATAGGCTAAACCTGTGCTTAACCCTTTAGCGCCTTGCTCTAAAGCCTGCACTAACAGCGCGCGCATTTTTTTTAACTCGTCATCGTTCGCCGCTTTGCTTAAATCATCCATCACTTGTGCTCTAAGCGCAGTATGGCCAATTAGCGCAACTACATTGACCGCTGGCTTTTGGCGCGCTAGTTCATCAACATAATGATTTAAAGTAGGAAAAATAAACTCGTTTTGTTGCCCAAGTAAATTAATTGGGTCAGGCGGGTAACTATCAAGTAAGTAAGGACTTGCACTTATGCCGCAGTTACCCACAATAACGGTGGTAATACCTTGGCTCACTTTTGCCAACATCGCTGGGTTTCGAATCAATTCAAGGTCGTCATGGGTATGCACATCAATAAACCCAGGCGCTAGCACTAACCCTTTGCCATCAACAACCGTGCTGGCAAGTGTTGCATCTAACGGTGCGTTTATTTTACCAATAGCGACTATGTGATTGTTCTTCACGGCAACATCGCCGACATAACTTGGCTGTGCTGATCCGTCAACAATCACAGCTTGTTTGATCAGAAAATCGTATTGACAAGTGGAGCGCATTTAATCTCCCAAAGGTGAACGAGCATCACCTTTACGATGTTCGTCTAAATGCAATTTTAAACGGCGTAACTTTTCTCGAGACTTACGTTGATTTTTCACCGCAACATCACTGGCAAGAATATCAATGGCTGCCATCATCACATAACGCGAAGCACTGGGTTTAAAAATATAGTCAACCTCTTGCGTTTTAATCGGCAAATGCACATCAGACAAGCGCGCAAGTTTGCTATCAGGACAAATCGCGATAACTTTTGCGCCATATTCTTGCGCTATGGTCGCCGCGGCAATGACATCGGGGCTATGACCGCTGAGCGACAAACAAATCACCACATCATTCACGTCAACAGTAGCTGCCGTCATCCGCATTAGCATAGGATCGCAATAAGCATTGCTTTTAATGGTCAGTCGAAATAATCGATGATGGCATTCTTGCGCCATCACTGTGCTGCCGCCGCCAACACCAAAAATCAAACAATGATTAGCATGATTAATTAGCTCACTGGCGTGATGAGTTGCTTGTTCGGTAATTAAGCCCGCATTTAACGTCAATACATCATGGATAGACTGATAAATTGCTGGAATATCTTTTTTATCAATTGGGGTATTTTCATTAAAACGTTGACCGACAGCGGCAGATTGCGCCAACTGTAATTTCAAATCACGAACGTTTTTACACTCGAGTGATTTTGCTAAACGAGTGATAGTGGCATGACTTACTCCAGCTTTATCGGCAAGTTCATGGATTGGACATTGAGAAGCAAAATCTAAGTCATTTTGAATAAACTCTGCCACTTTTTGCTCAGAAGGTGACAAATGAGCAAGACGTTGGGTAATGCGCGCTAAAATATCCATCAGAAGTAGGTCGCTATTTGTTTGGTGACATTAAATGCTTCATCAACAATGCCTATTTTTCGCCATTTATCGATCGTCAAACAAGGATGCGAAGTGGAAAAACTGATGATATCGCCTGGTTTAATATCGTCGCTTTCACCGACTTTCATCATACAATGTTGATCCATTATTTTAACTACTTGCCAATGTGATGGCGCTTTTGAAGGCTTTGTTTGTGAAGGTTCTAGTTGTTTTGGACGATAAAATAATTCTGGCGTTGGTAAACCCGCATCAAAAGCACAATCACGCTTGCCTAGACCGATGATCACTAATCCTGGTTCAGGCACAGAATACACATATGCCCAAACCGTTAAACTTGAAGATAAATCACCGGCTAAATCACAAGCCAATTGGCTGCGTGCCATAACATTTTGTTGTGCGTCTTGATAAATGCCGGTGTCATGAATGAGATAACAGCCTGGGCGGATAACGGGAATAAAGTCCAGCTCATTACCTTTAGATTTTTGCTCGGTTGAATTTGAATTTAACGGTAAAGTTAATTGTTTAGCAACAACGTCATACCAAGCAGAGCCTGCGCCCGTAATAATTGGTTTTCTATCTGAAAAAGCATTTTGGTCAGTTAGCTGGGAAAATAGGCGCTTAATACCTTCGATAAATTCGCAAATTTTTTCATAGGCTTGATCACCATGGATCACCCCTTCATAAAAGCTAATACCGGCAATATTTAACTGCGAGTACGCTTTTAGCGTTGCAACTAACGGCGCAATGTTATCAAGATCGCGCCAGCCACAACGTCCACCGTTAACACCGATTTCCAATAATACATTTACCGAGATATTTTCAAGGGCATACTCGTTAAAAAACTCACCAAGCCAGCGAGCATTTTCTATCGAGTCAACAAAGCAATAAAACTCAAAATTGGTATCACGTAACAATTCAACCAGCTGTAAAGCATGAAAACGACCAACCAGCTGATTTGCCAATATTATGCGCTTGATACCTTGATGATATGCATTCACCACTTGCGGCATAGTCGCCAAGGTAATGCCCCAACACCCTTGTGCTAACTGCAATTTAAATAACTCAGGTGCCATAGTCGTTTTGCCGTGCGGCGCTAACTGCACTTGGCTTTTTTCACTAAATGTTTGCATCCATTGCGCATTATTGGCAATGGCTTTATCGCTCAGTACCGCGATAGGTAAGCTCACTTCTTCAGCTAGAATATTCCAGCCTGTCGTTACTAATTGCTCACTATTGCCTGAGCCTTTTTCAAAAATCATCATTGAGGAAATCGCATTTTTATCAGCTGAACAAAAAAATATCAGCGGGAATATCTCATTTCTGATGACTTTATCGTTATTATGTAACTCGATCAATATTTATTTCTGTTACTTAATAACATTTCAAAATTTTGCCGCACTCTTTAATTGCAGGTAAGATACTCGCCATAAAAATACAAATGAATTCCCCTGTAAATTTAGATCAGCTTTCGAAATCGATCTAAGTGAGAATAAATTATGCACGAGCAATATCATGAAAATATGGAGCTGCCTGAGGTTCCCTACAATGTTCCAACCTTACCGTACGAAAAACCTGAACTAGGCAAAAATTATTGGGTGGTTGATGATTTTTTCCCGCAAAAAAAAGCGCTAGAAATAGCTAACCGATGCTTCAATAAAGCGAAATGGAAATTAGGCTCACCCTACACAAAAGAATTATGGCCAGGCATGCGTTCCAAAAACGCGTTAAACAAGCAAGATCTTGCCAAAGTAGAAGAATGGGCGAAAGCCCAAGTCAACAAATCAGAGTTTTGGGTAGCAAAGTCAGATAAAGTGGTAGTTGATCATAATACTGCCATTTTAGTTGGAGCAGATGAAGGCGCAGCTCGTCCACATGTTGATGCTCGGCAATTATGTCGCTATGGCGCTGTGTTGTATTTAAGTCAAAACCCTGCTCCACATTCTGGCACAAGCTTTTATCGTTTAAAATATGCCAATGGTGCTGCGGGTGGAAATATCGTCAAAGCGCCCTTTCAAAACCTTGTTGATGCGCTAAATACAACAAGTTTACCTGCAAGTGCATGGTACGAAGACGTCAGTATCGACAATAAATTCAATCGCTTAATTTTATTCAAAGGTAATATTGCCCATAGCGCTAGCAGTTACTTCGGCAAAGAAAAACGAGATAAACGCCTAGCTGTGACTTTTTTCTGGATGGCAGAAGACGAAAGTTAGACAAGTTATCATCAAAAGAATTTGTAAAACATAGCGTGATGTTTGATTTATCGATCTATTGTCGGTTAATTAAACATCACGCAACTCTTTCACTATTTAAATAACCTCTTAAGCCGAGCTGATGTTAAATAATCTTTTGTTTTAACAAGCTGACAAAACTAGCGGCTGGCACAGCGATAGTAGGTTGATTTAAATACACTAAATGCCAGTAAAGCGTTAAACCTTGTTCACCTAGCTTTATCGTTTTTAGTTTGTTTTTTGAAGTACGTTCAAGATCTTGCGGCAAATACTGACTTATTTGTCTTTTCGAGAAAATCGACACGCCTACATTCGCTTTGACTAATTCGATAATTGCTTCATTAAACCCCACTTGTAGTACTTTTTTCGGTAACACCCCTTCAGGCTTGAAAAACAACTCATATTCCCGATCTTTTTCAGGCACAGTCGAATTGGTGACATAGGTTTCGTCGATAAAATCTTGCGCTAACATGAAGCTTTGCTGAGCTTTTTCATGTTCGGTAGATAAACAGGCCAGCAATTCATCTTTAGCTAAGCATATTGATGTATATAATTTCTCGTCGACGTCTAAGTGTGGTTCAGCACTAGAAATCATCGCAATATCAAGATCATGATTAAACAAAGCATTGAGCGGTTGTTGCCCCGCATTGGCACTAATTTCTAGTTCGATAGTTTGATGTTGTTGATGAAAGCCTTGCATCACCGCAGGCAACCATTGAAACGATGCGTAATGCGGTAAGCCAACGCGCAGCACTTGTTCAACACCGTCAGTTAAGCGTGAAATATCATATTCTGCCCTCGATAATTCTTGCAGGATTTTTTTAGCCGAATACAACAAGCGCTTACCCGCATTGGACATAATAATTTTTCGACCGCGACGATAAAACAACGACGTATTCAGCCGTCTTTCAGCTTCACGAATGCGGTTAGTTAAGGCAGGTTGAGTAATAAATAATGCTTGTGCGGCTTCTTTTACCGTTTCGCAGCGTTCTAATTCACAAATCATTTTTAAATGACTTATTGAAAGCTGACTTTTACTGAGATCCATATTTACCTTGTCACTTGTTAGAGTATTTTCCAACAACTCACTGCCGTGTCGCTTCTTGTGTAAATACATCATCAGCTGAGCAAAAGTGGTAAAAAAAACTCATTCATATATTGAATGAGTTTATCTGATCATATTTTGAAAAGTTATCTTTTTAGCGAGTTAATATCCGATTTTTTGAAAATTGCGCTCTTGCTCTCATATCTTCAATAATAAATTCTGAACCATTGACGACTCGTGGCGCTGCTTGGGCAATGCTATTTTGCTGTGCTGTGATCGGGCATTGTCCATTTTGTAAATAATACCTCGCTGTCGCTAGCATTTTTTCTTGCTGATCACCGAGAGGGTGGGTTAAATCATCAGCCACTTCACAGCCTTGAATATCTGTGTCTAAACTCGGCATCTCACTTGGTGAAAAACCATCGGCATAATCACCAAAGCCTTTATTATTTTCACCTTTAAATTGCACGGTAAAGTATGTGGTATCGCAATTATCGGTCGCATAAAATCCGTAAGGTTTACCGCAAGTTGTACTGCCAATTTGGATCACTTCAATATCAATACCACGCATACCGTTGATAAATGCCTCACTTGCCGAGCACGTACCAGCAGTGGTCAAAACAAATACCCGTGATAAATTCACCGTCGGTAATTCTACACCTGCAATAATCACCTCACTATTTAAGCCAACTGTTTCATTATAAAAAGGTGTCGGTGATAATGCTCGGCCTGTGATCGGGTTAACCGTCGGATATTTGTCATTAAAAATGGTTTTTTCAAAGGTTTTGCCCTTGGTGTTATTACCACCGACCATGTAACCCAGTTGGCTTGCTATCGCTAAATAGCCACCACCGTTATAACGAAAATCAATGATTAGCTCATCCACAGCTGCAGCTTCTAACTGGTTAAAAGCATCAAACAAACCTTTTTCTGCAGTCGCGATATGATCATTAAACACCAGATAACCCACTTTGCTATTGTCGACTGTAAAAGTGTCTACTATTGGCACAGGATCTGACACTATGGTTTGCGCAGTTAAGGTAATTTCACGACTTGCCTCAGCAGCTAAATCCTGAATTAAAAATGTTGTTTGTTGACCATTTTCACTCGGAAATAGACCATGATTTAACGCATCAATGCTGACTTGATCATTAGCTGTGGCAACATCAACACCATTAACTTCAAGAATAAGTGCCCCTCGACCTATCTGTTCGGCTAATGCAGGGGAATTAGGCTCTGAATAGGTCACGGTAATTGTTCTATCAATACCTGCACCTTGCTTAATCGCAATATTAAAACCGTAGCCGACCGAGGCGCCAGAAGAGGTTAGCAGCTGCCACTCTTCAGTCGACATAGTAAAATGAAATCTGTCTTTTAATCTGCCAGAGGGCGTTAGCGCTGGTGTTTTTAATTGATGAAAATATTCAATCACGCTATAGGGCGCAGGGTCTTGATCGGCAATTTCATCGTACCAAAGGTAAGTATCATTACTGTATGAGCGCTGCCATAACTTTTCTGCCATTTCAGAGCCCGTATTATTGGCAGCACATTGTTGCTCAAGGCTGCTGTAGGAAGAAAATTCGCCAGCGACCCATGTAGGAGTGTTCGTGCTGTTGCCATTATTGTTACCGACATTATTGCCAGTATTGCTGTTTGATGAACTTGAGCCACCACAGGCTGTTAATAAAGAAGTAAATGCGATTGCGGCGATTATTTTGGATGCCCAAGACGAATTCTGCAAATAGGTGAAACAACCACGAACTTTTCTAGTATTTATTACTGTATTTAAGCGAAATGTCATCACGCCTCCTAACTAATTCCATTTATATGGCACTTATCATTGAATTTTACCTGCCTATGTTAATTGAATGTAAACGTTTAAACCAGAGCGTGTTGATCTTTCATGTTTGTTTTTGCTGCTAGCAACAATAAAAAAGCAATGATGAACATTGCTTCTAAAACACGATTAAAAGCGAAGGTCACTTTTACAAATGGGTTCGTAATTCAAACAGCTCAGGGAAGAAACTGATATCCAGCGCTTTTTTCAAAAAACTCACACCTGATGACCCGCCAGTTCCCATTTTATTACCAATAATTCGCTGCACAGTGTACATATGTTTAAAGCGCCACTGTTGAAACGCATCTTCAATATCGATGAGCTTTTCTGCTAGCTCATATAACTCAAAGTGCTCTTCCGCCTGTTGATAAACCTTTAACCAAGCTTGCATCACTGAATCATTTTTCTGATACGGCTGTGAAAAATCTCGCGTTAATACATGCTCGTCAATTTTCATGCCCTTATCTGCTAACAAACGGATCACTTCGTCATATAAACTGGGCGCTTCTAAAACCACTTTTAATTCTTGGTAAACCTCGTCATTGGCACTATGCACTTTAAGTAATGACGCGTTTTTATTCCCTAATAAAAATTCTAACTTGCGATAGCCGTACGATTGAAAACCTGATGAATGCCCTAAAGCATCACGAAATTTCAAATAATCCACTGGGGTTAACGTTGATAAAATATGCCAAGATTGTGTCAGTTGATTAAAAATTTGTTTAACCCGTGAGATCACTTTAAACGCATGGCCAAAGTCACCTTCATGAATATTTTTAATCGCTGCACTTAGTTCATGGCCTGCTAACTTAAGCCATAATTCACTCGTTTGATGAATAGTAATAAAGAGCATTTCATCATGTTGATCTGACAAGGGGTTTTGCGCGCTTAGCACTTGTGACAAACATAAATAGTCGCTATACGACATGTCATCTTTAAAATCAGTATGTATGCTTTCTTCCAGCTCTCGATAATTGCTCGACTTATCTGAATTAGCATCAGAACTATGGTATGGACACGTCATTATTGATCTCCTAATGGTGCGAGTTTTTGTTGTGCCAACACATATAATTTTTGATAAACATGTGCTTGTTGCCATTCTTGTTCAATGTTTGGAAGTTGCATAATTTCATCCATGATTTGTTGCTGAATATCTCCAGTTTCCAGTGCGGTTTTATAAGGAATGTCAGGTGAAAAAGTCACCATGGAGTACAAAGGCACCCATAAATTCGGATGCATTTGGTGAAATTGCGCTTCAATTTTTTTACGTAATAAAAAGCGGGCATCACCCGACAAATCACTCATTTCAACAAAATTACGTTTTGCTAATTCAATGATTGCGTCACCATTAGCTTTGCGTTCAATTTGATAAGCCTGCAAAATGTCTGCCCATTGATGATCATGCTCGTCGACTAATTCCGCCAAAATTCGGCAATCTTCAAAACCGCAATTCATCCCTTGACCATAAAAAGGCACCATGGCATGAGCAGCATCACCAATTAAGGCAATGCTGTCGTTGACTAACCAAGGGTAAATATGAACTAAACATAACGGCGATGGCTCTTTACTGAGAAAATCATCAACAGGGTTTTCAAGATAATCCATCGCGTCACTAAAATATTGATGAAAAAAATCTGACACTTGTTGATGTTCTCTCAACGATTCGAACGACAACTCTCCTTGATGATTCATAAACAAGGTACACGTAAAAGAACCGTCAGTATTCGGCAACGCAATAAGCATAAAGTCTTTGCGCGGCCATATATGTAGAGCATTTTTTTCTAATTTATGACTGCCGTCTTTATTGGCTGAAATGGTTAATTCCATGTAACTTTGCGGCATGTAGTCTAAGCTATAACTGATACGCTCTTTAGGCAGCTCTTGCATTAAGCGCCTTACTTTTGAAAACGCACCATCAGCGCCAAAAATCAAATCACTTTGATGAATTTCTTTCAGATGTTCTTCGGTTAAATAGACGGCCGTATTGTCTGCAAAATTTAGCTGACTTAACCTATAGCCAAAATGAACGTTCACGTTTTGCTCTTGTTCAGCTAAGGCAATTAATTGCTCATTAATGCCAGCGCGGGAAACCGACCATATCGCCTGATCACTATTACCATAAGGTAGTTTAGTAAGATGCCCTTGCTCGTCATGCATAATACGGCAATACATTGGAATAGCCTGCTGACGAATATCTTCATCTATACCCACCGCCTGCAATGCTTTCCAGCCACGATCAGACAGCGCAAGATTAATTGATTTACCTTGGTAAATATTGGTTTTTCTAGAATCAGGACGAGACTCAAACAAGTCAATTTGATAACCTTTTTTCGCAAGCATCACCGCCAACAACGCGCCAACAGGGCCAGCGCCATTAATCGCAATTTTTTGTGTTTTCGTTGTTTTTTGCAGATTGTGCTGCTGGTCGTGTACATATTCACTCATGGTGCCACCCCGCAAATAATTGTTTTAACGTTTGACCACAACGATAGACATCTTCAAAACTATTGTATAAAGGCGTTGGCGCTAAACGCACAACATCAGGCTCACGAAAATCGGCAATAACACCAGCTTCTGTTAAGGCTGCAAAAAAGCGTTTATCTGTGCCAATTAGTTTTACTGAAAGCTGGCAACCGCGTTTCTCTGGCGCTGTTGGCGTAATAATTTCTAACGAAAATTCAGGAAACTGGTTAACGATGTCGTTAAATACAAACTCTAAATACGCAGTTAATTGCAGGCTTTTTTTCCGTAAGTTTTCAATACCCACTTGATGAAAAATATCTAAAGAAGCTTTTAACACCGCCATGCCCATGATCGGCACGTTACTCAACTGCCAACCTTCAGCGCCTGTCATAGGTTCAAAAGTATTTTCCATCAAAAAGCGGCGTTCTTTATTATGCCCCCACCAACCGCCAAAACGTGGCGTTGCGGTATTATTACCATGACGATCATGAACAAAAATTGCGCCAACATTGCCAGCACTGGCATTGATATATTTGTATGTACACCATGCAGCAAAATCGACATTCCAGTCATGCAACTTCACAGGAATATTTCCTGCGGCATGAGCTAAATCAAACCCAGCCAAAGCACCGACTTTATGAGCCGCTTGCGTTAATTTTTCCATATCAAATAACTGACCGGTAAAATAATTTACACCGCCAAAAAATACTAAAGCCAGCTCGTCTTTATGTAATTCTATCGCCGCCAAAATATCTTCTTCACGGATCAAATGCTCACCTGCACGTGGCGCAACTTCAATAATCGCGTCATCTGCGTTAAAACCGTGGTGCTGCACTTGGGTTTCTAATAAATACCGATCTGAAGGAAACATTTTTGCTTCACTGATAATTTTATAACGCTGCTTAGTGGGTCGATAAAAGGAGACAAACAACAGATGTAAATTGGTGGTCAGTGAATTCATACACACCACTTCTGACTCATTGGCACCCACTAATGCCGCCATCGCGGGCGTAAGAATTTCATGATAACTCACCCACGGATTTTGCGCATGAAAATGCCCTTCTACGCCCCATTTCGCCCATTCATCTAGCTCGGCATTAACATATTCTTTTGCCGATTTCGGCGCTAAACCAAGGGAGTTACCCGTAAAATAAAGTACCTGTTTGCCATTAATAATGGGGTGATGAAACTTATCGCGATACGCCGATAAGCTATCGTTTTTATCTTGTAATTGGGCAAACGCTAAGTTGTTTTCAAAAATCATAATATTCTCGTCAATAGCCAAGATCACTTCGGCAAATTAAAAAAATGTTCCGCATTGTTTGCCAATAAGCTTTGTTGCTGCAGTTGATTTAAAAAGGATGCCGTTTTGATCAACTGCCCCATTTTTTGCTCGCCCAATGGGAAAGGATAATCAGTACCAAACATGAGTTTTTCTGTGCCCATTTTTTTTACCAATAACTCTAGTGAATCATGATCAAAAACGGCGGTGTCTAAATAAAATCGGTCTAAATAATAACTGGGCGGATGCTGAGAATGTCCGCGTGCGATATCGCGATGCAGCCATGCATTTTCTAAACGCCCCAATAAAAAGGCGAATGAACCACCACCATGAGCGAAGCAAATTTTTAAATCACGGCTAATACGATCAAAGCCGCCACCTAAAATCATCGACACAATTGATAACTGGCTTTCTGCTGGCATGCCAACGGTCCATCCCATCATGTATTTTTTTGTGCGATCCGCTGCCATCATGTCCCACGGGTGAACGAATACGGGAATATTTTCCGCAGCACAATGAGCGAGAAAGGTTAAAACGCCTTCGTCGTCCATATTTTTTTCAGCAACATGATTACCAATTTGAATACCGACATGGCCTGTATTCATTGCGCGACTTGCTTCTTTACAGGCAGCATCAATGTTTTGTAATGGCACTTGCGCTAACGCAAATAAACGCCCTTGTCCTTCTGCGCAAATTTCTAACGCTGCATCGTTAAATAGTTGTGCGCAATAAAGCGCTTGTTCGATAGGTTTTTCATAGGCAAACAGAATTGGGGTAGCTGAGATAATTTGCTGAGTTAATTGATGTTCGTCCATTTGCTGCAAACGAACCTCGGCATCCCAGCATGCTGAATAAATCGGGCGAAACTCTTGTTCTCCTTTCATCAGCATTGCTTTAGCGTAGCCTTGCTCATTATATTCGCCAACTAAATGTTTGAGCCACGGCCAGTCATTTCCACCAAACTTTTCTTGCAAACTTGGCCATGACTTAGGGAAAAAATGGGAATGAATATCAATCACTTTCATTTGTTAGTTTCTCTTTCTGTCAGTGTTACCCAACCTGCTGGCGGTTGTTTACCAGGGTGTAACTTCTGACAATTAGGGCATGTACGAGCTTGATGGTCTTGATAAAAAGCTTGGTAAACGGGCGGAAGATCATCAACAATCGACTTTAACGTCACTTCCGTTCTATGCACTAACGCCTGACAGTTAAAGCAATACCATTCAAAGGCATCTTTTGCTCCATCCGGTCGTTTAGGCTCAATCACTAAACCAATACTGCCAGTCATTGGGCGTTGCGGTGAATGGCGCACGTGCGCAGGTAAAAAGAAGATGTCGCCTTCGCGAATAAAAACATCTTTGCAGATGCCTTCTTCAATCACTTTTAACACCATGTCACCTTTGATCTGGTAGAAAAATTCTTCCACTGGATCATCATGAAAGTCAGTACGTTGATTCGGGCCACCAACCACTGTCACCATCATGTCGGTATCTTGCCAAATTTGGACATTTCCTACTGGCGGTTTTAATAAATGCTGATGCTCTTCAATCCATTGATGGAAATTAAAAGCAGCGAGTTTAGCTTTCATTTTTATTCCTTAAAGGCTGCTGAGTTCGATTTGAGAGGTTTATAGGCAACCGCTTTACATTCAATTAATAAATGTGGATGCGGCAATTGATGAACAGCCACGGTTGTGCGTGTTGGCCCGTCAAAATCAAAATATTCACTGTAGGCTTGGTTGTAACCTTGAAAGTCATTCATGTTGACAAGAAAAGTACTGATTTCAACAAGATCCGTTAAATCCGCATCAACAGATCGCAAAATATCACGGATATTTTCAATCACAGCGCGCGTTTGCACTTTGATGTCTAAATTCGTTGCGCCAAATTCATCCACTTCCACACCAGCAAAGCTGTTATCAGGTAATCTGGAACTGGTGCCTGAAACAAAAATAAAGTCTCCTGCACGCTTTACGTGAGGGAATTTACCTCTTGGCACTGCTTTATTTTTTAGCACTTTTGCTTGCGTTGTCATGCGTTATTCTCATCTATTTTGATACATATATTCATGGGTTCGGCGTAAAAATTAAGTGAGTGCTTACCACCTTCACGACCGATACCAGATAACTTAACGCCACCAAATGGCGCGCGTAAATCACGTAAAAACCAGGTATTCACCCACACTAAGCCCACGTCCATTTGCGGTGCAACGCGATGAGCTCGCGATAGATTTTCGGTCCAGATAGCAGCAGCTAAACCATATTGACTGTTGTTTGCGCGGGCAATAACTTCCGCTTCGTCATCAAATATTGAGATATGACAAATAGGGCCGAAAATTTCTTCCTGATTAACGCGATTATCATCATCAAGCCCGGTGATGATGGTCGGCTCGATATAACAGCCTTGATCGCGTTCATCACCAAATTGCGGAACACCACCACCGCAAATGAATTCAGCACCTTGCTCTTTTGCAAGTTGATAATACGACAATACTTTTTGCTGATGTGTTTTAGAAACTAATGGCCCCATAAAGACATGCTCATCGGTTGGATAACCAATTTTTATCGCAAGGGCTTGCTGTTTGAGTTGTTCTATAAAGGTTTTAGCTATCGAGCGATGAACAAAAACTTTTTCAGTGCATAAACATACTTGACCACAATTGGTAAATGTTGAACGTGCCACTCCTGCAACTGCTTTAGTTAAGTCTGCATCACCAAACACTATCGCCGCATTTTTTCCGCCTAATTCAAAGGAAATCGGTTTAACACCTTGGGCAACTGAACGCATAATGTGCTGACCAGTAGCGCTTGCGCCCGTAAACGTAACCGCATCCACACCTTGGTGAGCGGTTAACAAATCGCCAACGTTTTTTCCTCGTCCTAAGATAAGATTAAACACGCCAGGCGGTACACCAACTTCATCCATCACCTTGGCCAGTAAAAAAGCCGTTGATGAGGTTTCTTCAGACGGTTTGAGAATTACGCAATTTCCACATGCTAAAGCAGGAGCAACTTTCCATGTTGCTAATAATAAAGGTAAATTCCACGGCGAGATTACCGCAACAACGCCTAAAGGCTTGTTGATACTGTAATTTAAGGCTTGCTCACCAGTGGGTGTTTCGGTGATAAACGTTTCCCCACTGTGCATTCTCGTCATATCAGCGAAGGCACGAAAATTGACGGTTCCACGGGGAATGTCGATGGTTTGCACTTGAAACAATGATTTACCCGTATCAGCAATTTCAGCATCAATAAATGCTTGTTGTTGCTCGGCCATTTTATCGGCAACACGATGCAATAAATCACAACGTTGATTAACGGATAGTTTTCCCCATTCGCCCTGTAATGCTTTGCGCGCACTTTGCACAGCCAGATCAATTTGCTTGGCATCAGCTTCAGCAATTTTGCCAATAACTTGCCCATTCACTGGGCTAATATTGTCAAAATAATGCTCACTTTGCACAAACTGGCCATTGAGATAACAATCAAGCCGAGAGTTTTCTGTCATCTGTGTTTATTTCCTTGAATCAACAGCTTTTGTATTTATTAGTATAAAAGTGTAGTAGGAAAATCACTTTAGCGACTCTCAATAAATAATAATAATTACAAAATATCGACAAACACATCAATTATTTGAATGCTTTGTTTTAGATCTCGGCTATAAGTCAATTTAACATTGCAGAATAAGTATCTTCGACAATACTTATAGGGTCTTTCCCATGATAAACATAGCTATGAACGTAAATTAACTATTACGGATTCATTGCTTTAGCTAAAAGATGAGATACTTATGCAGGACGCTCAATTTACAGATAACGGATATAATTGGCTGCAAGTTTTATTAGTCGATGATAGCCAAGCTATTCTCAATTTTGTTTCTACTGTGCTAGAGAAAAACTACGATATTCACAATATCTACCAAGCAACTTCAGCAACTGAGGCAATACAAGTACTGCGCAAATCCAGCCAGCAATTTAACCTGATTTTTCTCGATTTAAACATGCCAAATACCGACGGTATTCAATTGTTAAAACAAATCGCTGACCTTAATTATCAAGGTTATATTGCTATTATGAGTGGTGTAGCCACAAGAATTATTTCGTCAGTGGAGTTATTAGCCTCACAATATAAATTAAATTACATTGGCACGCTCATCAAACCGATTCATGAAACTGATTTTGACAAAATAATTACCAAACTCGGAAAATCTCGTAGTAAAGCATCAACTGTAGAATCTCTTAAAACATACGAAATCATTAGAGCCGTAAAAAACGATGACTTCCAAGTGCTTTATCAACCGCAAGTCTCTTTAATTGATCGTCGTTTTATCGGGGTTGAGGCGTTATGTCGACTCAAGCATCCACGACTTGGTATGGTGTCTCCTAACCGATTCATTGATAAAGCGGAAGAAAGTGAGTTAATTCTGCACATCACCATAGCTGTATTAAAGCAATCTTTTGCTGATTGGCGGCAATGGAAAAAGTTCGGCTTAAATATTTCTTTATCAGTTAATGTTTCACCTACCAATCTCCAGCAACCTGAATTTGCCGACAGTATCTTTGCTTTGCTTGATGAATATCAAATGCCTGCACAAATGTTATGTTTAGAGGTGACTGAAAATATTTTAGCAGATGACCGCCAACAAGAGTTGTCGAATATCAGCCGACTAAATATGCGAGGAATAAAAATAGCGCTCGACGATTTTGGTAAAGAGTATGCCACCATTGAGCGATTGCAAAATTTACCTATAGATTATGTCAAGTTAGATAAAAGTTATTTTATCAGCCAAAATGAGCATAACCATCAACTTAACTTACTCAGTACCACCTTGGCTTTGTCTGAAAAACTACATATTGCCACTTGTGCTGAAGGTATTGAAGATAGTGCATCAATGACATTAGCTACCGAAATGAAGTGCGATATTGCCCAAGGATATTATATTTCTAAACCTCTGCCTGCTAACGAAGTTATTGCTTGGTCGATGCAATGGCAAGAAAAAACATAAGCAGGGAATTATTCATTCAAGCTTTGACGATAAAGATGCACAGCGCCCAATAAAGCCGCATTCTCAAGTTCACTTTTGGCAATGGTCAGGTTATTAATCACTCCTTGATAAGGAAATGTGCGCAGTTCTTGCCATAGAGATTCGATGAATAATGGGTAAGATTTCGCTACCGAGCCTCCAAAAACAATCATTTGCGGATCAATAATAAAAAGTAAATAACTGATCGCTTTTGCCAGATGTTGGCCAAATTGTTTAAACGATTCTATAGCTACTTCATCACCAGCTAAAGCCTGCTGAGCTAACACTTCACCATTGACCTTAAAATGATCAACAAAAAATTGACCTGAACAATAATCATCAATGGTGCCATTAAGGTAACTAATGCCACCCACTTCACCTGCACAGCAATTATGCCCCGCATGTAATTGATGATTAATAATTAAGCCAGAGCCAATGCCCGTCCCTAAGCATATGCCAAGTACATCTCGAAACGATTGTCCTGCGCCAAAACCGTATTCCCCTGCTACAAAGCAATTTACATCATTATTAATATAGATATCACGTTGATAATGCTGAAAAAGTGCTGCTTTAAGAGGATATTTTTGCCACGCTGGAATATTGACTGCATCAAAAACGATGCCCTGATCAACGTCAACAATACATGGCACCCCAATGGTGATCGCTTGAGTGTCAAACGCAATAACACTATCGATACAACTGATGACAAATTTAAGTACCTCATCTTCACTAGCATGGGCATTAAAATTAACTAAACGGTTTACTTCAATCACACCATCGCGAAAACGTCCAGCATTGATAGTAGTACCACCAATATCTAACGATACTATTGAAGAATTATTCATAAAAAATCCTAAATATTTCTGTGCTTAGCGTGCACAAAATCTATCGACGTAAGTAGATCAACACCAAATGTTCCGATACTCGTGATGATTATTTCAAATAAAATGAATCAGAAATTTTATCAATCAGCATAAAAGCTAAACTAAAAAACTAAACAAAAAGTTAGCGCTATAGAAAACATTAAAGCCTGAGCCATCCTTTTCAGCAAGCTTTAACGTGATATGTGCTTATGCCAAGCTTCTATTCCACAACTAAGCTGCGACCTGCGCGTTCGCCCGAGGCATTTCGAGCGCGAACTTTCACAGGGAGTGACACGGCTACGGGCTGCGAATATGACTGCCATTGTCCATCAGCTAATTGATATTCTAATGGCAAGCCAGGTAACGAACTGTTGATATGGAGTTTATTGTCAATCAACTTAGCGCCAACAGTTGGCACACGATAAAACACACCGAGTTTATCTAATTTAATGAGCTCTTTTTGAGCAATGGCATTACCAAACGTTTGCCATTTAGCATCACGTTTTGCTTTGTGCTCATCAGTGAAAACCGACGTATCTTTATTATATATTGCTCCTGCCGCATTATAAGGCACGGACCAATCGGCGTGATGCCATGCACGCTCTGCCATCGCGATCATTCGAGGATATAACATGTATTCCGCTTGGTTTTCACTACGAATAGTTTCACTCCAAATTTGCCCTTGAATACCCGCAACTTGATAGCCTTCAGGTAAAGGTTGATGAGTTATTTTTCCGCTATCGTCTTTTTGAACCGTATCATTCATTTCAAAAGGCTGCCCTGAAGTGTCGACACGAAATTCTGCGTGTAAAGGTAAATTATCAGGCATAAAGTTGAAAACGTTACGACTATCAATGCGACGGGACGCCCAATTATATCCGCGCTCTTTAGGGTCTACTTCATAGGGAAAATCAAAATAAAAGACATCAGGAATAGAAAGAACGACATTCCAACCACGATGTGCTTGTTCGCTAACCATTTTATGAGCGCCCCACGGTAATGCGCCCCAAATGTAGGAATACACATCTTTTGGCATATTCTCAGCATGTGTTTCACCTAAGCCATCATTCCAACCGCCAACAGCGATGCCTTTAGCTACGATCATATTTGCAACGCGTTCAATAAAATGAGCGCCTAAATGTTTAATATCGTTCACATCATTGGTTTTATCCACGACCAGTGCTTTACATGCTGGAGACTCCACCCAAGCGCCCGCAGTTTCATCCGCACCAATATGATACATTTGCAATGGATGCTGCGCCTGTTTATGCATGGCGATTAAATCTTCTAATACGCGATCAACAAACGCATACGATGACTCTAAACAGACATTAATAGTATTGTCATTGTAGTTTTGAATGGATAAATATTCGGTTTTATCTTCATAATCAGACAATAAGTATTTAGTCGCTTCGGGTTCGTTTTCTTGTTCCATAAAATGACGATATCTCGCATCCATCGCTTTAAGTGCCGCTCGAGAATGACCTGGCATATCAAGAGATGGGATCACCTGAATGTGATGACGAGAGGCATAAGCTAGAATATCGAGATAATCTTGTACGGTATAAAAACCATCGCGATCAGCTGCATCCGCACCACCTAATTGTGGCTGCATACACTGTTTGTCAGATAAATCCAAACAACGAGTTGCGCCTACAGCAGTGAGTTCTGGGAAACTTGGCAGTTCAATTCGCCAGCCTTCATCTTCCGCTAAATGCATATGCAGTTTATTTAACTTATAGGCTGCCATTTGTTCAATTAAACGAAAAACCATGGCTTTGTCATGAAAGTTACGCGCAACATCTAAATGCTGTCCGCGATAACCGTATTTGGGCGCATCGTTAATGGTGACATACGGCACTGATAAGCTTTCTAGGTCAAGCAAACTCGCCAGTGTTTGCACGCCATAAAACGCGCCCGCTTTATCAGAAGCTTTGATAGTGATACCCGAATCATTAATGGTTAATTGATAAGCTTCTTTGTCAGTGATTTGTTTATCCAGCCCAATATTTACCGGCACACCGCTTTGCGAAGAAACAACGCCTAATTTTGCTAAACGCTCAACAGCAGCACTGACATCATCAGCTATTAGACCTTTATAATTCAGCTGAATACCGTCAGCTAATAATACGGATTTTTGCGCATCATTCACTACTAATGATTTTGGTGTCGGGATCACGGTTGTTGCTAAATGTTCACGTTCTATCGCAATATCACTGTTATGCTCAAACAACCACTGGGCACTAGCGTATGAGTTTATATCATTGGGATTCGACTTAATTTGTTTGTCAATATTGTCGTAGGGCACAATCCAAGGGTTTTGCTCTAATTGAGATTCAGGATCAATCGTTGTTCTGGTGCTATCAATAACTGCCGCATTTACATGCTCGCCATCAATCCAATAGTTAGGCATCAACTGAGAATGTGTCAGAACAGTGGCAGCCATCCACACTTTTATTGATTGAGTTGCACCCGCTTTGAATCCTTTAAAAGTCTCGGTTGGTGTAATTCGATGAATATCACCATTATAAAACTGAACAGCCAATGTGTCTGATTTACCTGCATAAATAGGATAAACCTGCGAGTAATAAATTTGCCAATCAGTAACAGGCACATCAGTTGGTGAAGTAAAATTTATATAGGCACTAAAACAATGTTTTACTTCTTTGCCGTCTTTGTCTGGGCAATCAGTTTCAAGATTACTCAGTACTTTATATTTTACATCTAATGTTTTCGCTAATAGATCTAACGATGGCTGATCTATAACGTTAAGTGTGGATGCATCTGCCACCATTGACGCTTGAGTATTGTTTTTTTGCTCGCAGCCAGATAACAGCGTTAATAAAGCACTACTGGCTAATACGATTGGAGATAATTTCATGAATACCCTGACCTTTGATTAAGCAGACTGCTCTGCCGATTGATTAAATAATTTAATGGTTTTGTTAGTCACTAACGGTTTTGCCCAAAAGCCGATAGCAAAAATATACGCTAAGGTAATATAGACAACGATCATACCAACTCGTAAATCGCCACTGAGATCGGCAATCACACCAATTAATGGTGAGGCAAGACCACCACCTACAATGCCTGTACATAAAATACCCGCAAAAGAACCATGGTGATCAGCCAATGAATTAAGCGCTAATGAAAAAATCACTGACCACATCACCGACAAGAAAAAACCTACCATAGGAAATGCTGTCACAGAAAGATCAGCCGAGCCAAATATGGCGCACGTTAAAGCAATCATCGCCCCAGCAGAAAATAAGGTTAATACAAGTCGGCTATCAAAAAATTTCACCAAAACTAACCCTAACAAACAACCAATGGTAAGCATTAACCAAAAGTCACTGACAGTACTTGCACCAACGGTAACAGGATCTAATCCATGATAGCGTTCTAAAAATATTGAGATGGCATTAGCAACACCTTGTTCAGTGCCTACATACGTGGCAATACCAATAAAAAATAAAATAACCGTTTTATTTTTTAACAGTTCACGATATATACTCAACGCGCCTACAGATTCATCATCTTTTAATTCAACTTTAGGCAGTTTGACCAAATAAATCAGTATGAGCATCAAAACGGAAACGGCTGCAAATATCCAATACATAGAAAGCCAGGTCATATCTGCAGGCACATTTTTACTAAAAAAACTCACCAATGCGGAAGATTCACCCGCTGCCATCGCTTGTACTACGTAGCTATAAACAATAGGGCTTAACGTTGCCGCGCCACCAAAAAGTAGCTGAGCTAACACAGAATAAAAAGCAAAATTTTCTTGCCCTCCTGATACTCGCAGCAAAGGATTGATAGCCACTTGTAGCATTGCCATGCCTGTACCAATGAAAAATAATGAGCCCATCGCCATAGCGAAACTTGGCATAAGTGCGAATAAAAACGAACCTATGGCAGACATCACAAAGGCAATGATCATCACGGTTTTTTCGCCGTATTTGTCAACCAGCATACCTGATGGAATTGACATGACTCCGTAAGCCGCAAAAAACGAAAAAGGTAAAAAACCTGCTACCGCTAAACTAATGTCAAAATCAGTGACTAATGAGGGAAATAATGGCCCCAAAATATTGGTAATAAATGAAATAGCGAAGAAAGTCACTAAGACTAAAAACACCGCCGTTATGTTCGTTTTCATTATTTCTTCCTAATGATTTGTTATGGTTTTTGATCTAGCTATTTAAGTTATGTCATTAACGAGGTCTTTAGGCACTCTCATCTAAGACAAAAATCAGTAAGCTAAACCTCTTTTGAGTTAAATTTTTATAAATATCTTGCGTTGATAAAGCCATTTAGAAATCCACCAAAAAAAGGCGACATGACTAAAGGCAAAAACAAAGGACGCTAATTTATGAGGCATGATTTCTGACAAAGTTAAAAACATCCAGTTATGTAATTTCACGTCTCCAATCATAAAAAAGTCGTAACTCGCTACCCAAACCCAAGAAAGCACGTAAATAAATAATGGATTTGTGCCATAAACCAGGAGCGGAGCAACAGGCTTTTCAAGTTGACGTAAATCGATAATATAAACAAAAATGGCGAGTGTTAAACATGCAAAACCTGCGGTATAAATAACGTACGAGCTAGTCCATAACGCTTTATTTATAGGAATGAAAAAATCTAATAATAAACCTGCCGCCAACCCGAGCACACCCAGTTGAATGAGTTTGAGCATAGACTCACGCTTATCTTCAATTTGGCTGATAAAGCGCGTAACTTCAAAGCCAAATAGCACGCTAACTATTGAAGGAACTGTGCTTAATAACCCTTCAGGGTCAAATGGTAGGCCAAAGCCACCATACATATGATTTGCCCCTAATATGGCAATATCTAACTGACGAACGAGATTATTTTCTAACTCATAGCCACCCGCCCCAACAGACGTCAAAATAACGTGATAAGCCCCTAAAATCAGTACGGAAATAATTAATACGCCACGTTGATTAACCAAGCAGACAATGAATGCGGCAAAAATATAAGCAATACCAATACGCTGTAACACTCCCATCACTCGCCAAGCATCAGGATCGCCTGTAAAGGGATATATATTCAGTAAAAAGCCGATTAAAAAGATTAAAAAACCGCGTTTTATTATTTTAAAAGAAAGTGCTGCATCTAAGGTGTAATTCTGCTTTTTAAAAGCAAAAAACATCGCGGAACCAACAATAAACATAAAGAATGGAAACACTAAATCTGTCGGTGTTAAACCATGCCAGCTTGCGTGAAGCAGAGGCTCAAAAACATAAGACCAAGAACCTGGCGTATTCACCAGAATCATTAAAGCAATAGTCAATCCTCGTAAAGCATCTAAAGAAATATAACGCTGCACAATAATTTCCTTCAATTTAAACATAGTGATTCTAAACCGCAGAGTTTACGATAGTCATCATATGCTCTGCTTTATGACGGGTTAGTAAAATCTACGTAATTTTAATCACTACATATGCTATGCAAAACTACCTTACTGATACACTTTTCCACCTCATTATGATACTTTTCTATCAAACTGTTCACTTAAATTGCACCTATGAAACTCATGTTTGAAAAAATATTGCCATCTGAAAGTTCATCGTGGCGATATTGGTTATATGAAACAGATAACTTAGAATTTAATTGGCATTATCATCCAGAGTATGAAATTGCCTTAACACTAAATAGTCAAGGGCAACGCTATGTAGGCGACAACATTCAAAGTTATGATGATCTCGACATGGTATTTTTAGGGCCTCACTTACCGCATACTTGGTCTTCATCTCCTGCAGTGATCGGCAAAAAACAACAGGTTTTTGTAGCACAAATTCCTACAGGGTGGTTAGAAACTTTAGTGTTTGGCATGCCAGATCTTGCTGACTATAAAAGCTTATTAGAACAGTCACGTCGAGGTATAACTTTTAGCCGAGAAACCGTTAAAAAGACAGTGAAAATTTTTAAACGAATACAGAATGCCAGTGCTTCGCAGAGATTTATTGGGCTGATGGAGTTGTTGCAATTAATGGTCGATGACAAAAACAAAAAAATATTAGCCAGCGATAACTATTCTATTTCATTAACTTCAGATCCGTCGTCAGATAAATTGGACAAAGTTGTTCGCTACATTCATCAACATTACACAACCAAATTACATGCTGATGATGTCGCTAAATTAGTGCACATGAGCACCAATCATTTCCACCGTTTTTTTAAACAGCGCACAGAACAAACGTTTACCGAAGTTGTAAACCAACTACGCATCAGCAAAGCGTGTTCTTTACTTATCAACTCACACATGCCCATTTCAACCATCAGCGACACCTGTGGATTTAACAACATCTCCAACTTTAATCGTCGGTTTTTACAATTTAAAAAAATGAAACCGAGTGAATTTAGACGAATTTATGTAGGGAAGGCAGTTGTGGTTTAAGTTAAATAATCTAATCATTGAAGTTTATAATTTAATGAAAAGAAGGCCACTTACTTTGCAAAATATTAGCTAAATTAGATTCATTCATCTCACAATAAGAATTATAATCATTTAAAATTTTGCTTAAAGCTTCCTCAAATTCATTTGGTTTAATTACGATTATATTTTTCGGCAAATCAAGTTCACTAGCAATACCTTTAATGTAATCAGCAGATAATACTAAGACTGGCTTTCCTGTAGAAGCAAATTCAAATATAGGTAAACACACTGTTTCTTCAATTGAAGAAACGAACATAACATCGACAGCTTGATAAAGGTTATTCATCTCTTGTCTGCTTTGATGGCCTATAAATTTAAATAAGGGTAATTCATTTTTCATATTTACAGCTGTGATAAATACACTCTCGAGTTTATCGAATAAACGCCAGTTTATTTCTTTGAAGAAACTATAATTTTTCTGAGGTAACTCTATAAATGCGTATGGAATCAAAGCTGTAAACTTACCTGACTTTGCACGAGGTAGGTAAGGAGGTGGTAAATGAACTCCTGGCCAACAAATTTCTGACTGACATGACCCAAATACTTTTTTAAAAGTCTTATGAACATATTCTGTTTGAAATATGAAAGTATTATTCATTACTAAAAAGTGCCGAATAATAAACCTAAAAGCTTTAAATCGTAAATCGTCTGCAGTTAAAATTTTAAGTTGATGAAAATAGGTAAAACGAATACACAAAGGAATAATTAAATTAATATTTGAAAAAGAAAAGATAGTTGTTGCTTTATATTTTAGTACATACCACCCAACGAAAAGAATTGAAAAAAACATAGTAATAATACCATTCGTTTCAATAATGATATGTTTAAAGATTTTTGGAGATAAATTTAAAGATTTAGGACCTATAACAATTAGATTTTCAGGACAATCATAATCATCCACAAATCTTTCTACTATTTGCTTAGCTCCTCCAAGCTTACAAGATGTAGCGTTTACAATAATCACCCTTTTACACCTTCATTATTCCAAGGCGGGCAAGCATCTTTGTCAGACAATTGCTGAACAAAATAGCTTGCTCCTACTTCAGGTGTCAGTTGCGCCATAGCAATAGATTTTATATCCTCCCTATTTAGTTTAAGGCAATATTCCACCGCATTTTTAATTTCTATGGCTGAAACATCCGATAAGATAACTCCTTGATTTTTTGCCACAACAACATTCGCACCTGTTTTTTTAGAACATATTACAGGCGTTCCTTGCAATAACGCTTCATTAACTACCACTCCCCAGCCCTCATCACCTGTATTTGGTAACAGCAATGATTCTGCACTACCAATAACTTCTAATACTTCTACCCTTGGCATATCTGATAATAACTCTACAAAATCTAATTCATGTTTAATTAAGAAGTTGCTGATAAATGATTTTAATGGACCGCCTCCAATAATTTTAACTTTAATATCAGCATCTTTGATTAACAGGCACATATTCAGAAGCTGTTTAATACCTTTTAGTTCAATCAAACGCCCGACAAATGTAACATACTGATATTCATTTGTTTTTTTCTTTCTTAAAGCTGGAGGAAACACAAAATAACCAAACTCACTAACTTTACTTTTGTTGAAGCCAAGTTTTTTAAAATAACTAACCCCACTGCTTCCAATAGCAAATACTTGGCTTATTCTCGAGTTAAAAATTAAGGACAAACACTTCCTGATCAAAAATTTAATCTTCCCCTTGGACCCCATTAATGAAACTGCTTCAGAAACTATAATATTATTTTTTCTATAAAAGCTTGAAAGAAATAGCACAAAAGAAAGCATTGGATATGCAAAAAAACCAGAAAAACAATGAAATGTATCTTTTTGATTTGTCTTTAACTCCCTCAAGATATGATAAAATGAAGGTGCCACAATAACTTTCACTTTATCACTATAACTAGATTGCCAATGCTGACTTTGGCGATGTTTATCTACCTTAGACATCACAATCAAAGTCACTTCATGTTTATTAGCAAGTGTTGAGATAAAGTCACATTGATGAGGGCTTAAAATGTTTTGCCAAAATACAAATTTCATGAATTAGGCCTATAAATATGCCGACTTAGGTTTCCCATAATTAACCACGCAAAAATAGGCAGTGGATTACCAATATTAGAAATATAACCATCGCCAGCTGACATCGTCAAAATAGCAATAAAAATCAAATAGTTAGCCTTGTAATATTTATTGCCGTTTTTTAAAAGAAAAAAGCCTCTATACGCCATATAAAACAAAGCAAAAATAAACGCCCCACCACCTATAAAACCCGCAAAAGATAATATATCCGTATAAGCTAGTTCAGCAGGGTATCGCCCCCCAGATTCATTACCTGATAAGCCTTGACCTAATAAAGGCTTTTCACTTATTAAACGATAGTGTATTTTAAAAATATGTTTTCTTGCATCATCAACTTCCATTTTATATTCACGTTGTTGAAAGTTTCCTTGAGAACCTATGTCTAGGGCATTCATAATACCCAAAACCAATCCAAAACCAACAAAAACCAATAGGAATAATTTTACTTTTCTTTCTGCGACCAAATAAATTAATGTACACATAGCAATAGCTAACATCGCCCCTCTACTTTGACTAAATAAGAAACAAAGTGCGCAACTAAAAATAATCCCAACAACTAACCAGCTTTTAAATTTAAAAGCACCACTAAATAATGTAGTGCTAAAAATCACTGCAATAACGGCTATAGACCCCATTCCATTAGGGTTTCCATAAATCCCTTTGAACCTCGTACCAAGCCAACCAAAAGATGAAAATAAAGATAAAACACTAAACAAACATACGGTAATAGCCAACCACCCCATTGCTTTAGCCAATATCTCATCCGATATATTATTATTCGCAGGTATAGGTAAAACAAATCCAAGAAGAAAAAGAACAATATAGCCAATTAGGTATTGAAGGCCTATCGCATCTAAATAAGGTGATGTAATCGTCGAATAACTTATAACAACTATAAAAACACTTGCACACCATGAAATAATATTATTAGAAACAACAACGTGAGCTTTTCTAAAAATTAACATTATCGGTATTAAACTTAAAAACAACGGCCATTTTAATAAGTTAGCTAAGCCAGTTATGGGGATTTGTTTATCCCATAAGCCAATGGAAAAACAACTAAGCATCACCAAAAAAAGGATCAAAAACTTATTAATCTTAATAGTCATTTGCTGATAATTTTAGCGGGCACACCGCCAACAACTGAGCCTGGCTCAACTTCTCCTGTTACGACAGCACCAGCAGCCACAATAGCTCTATTACCAATTTTAGCACCCGCTATTATGGTTGCCGAAGCACCAATCCAACTACCTTTGTTGATTTCAATGGGTCTAGCTATACCAACACCAGCCGCTTTTTCATTATTTCCCAGCTCATGAGTTCCATTTACTATGGTTACGTTACTTGAAATATCAACATTGTGACCAATGTTAACTTCACTTCCTCCCATTAATATTAAGCTTTTGTGACCTATAAAAGTATTATCCCCGATAATCAGTTGTCCTGTTCCCCAGATTTTACTACTCGATATGATTCGAACATTATTACCAACATCAACTCCTGCCCAACGATACAAAATGGCCTTCAATGAATAACACCTCGTAGGAGGTAAAATGGAGCAAAAATGATTAACAAAATACAACTTAGTTGGTTGAAGCATAATCGACCTTACTAACATACCAAAATGAAAATAACAGCTTAATTAAATAAGCAATAAGTCGAGAAAACGCAATCCCAACAGCACCATAATCTAACAATGAATATGACAGAAGCACAAAGATAACCGAAAAAACTAACGTGTAGACTAAATGGCTTCTCGCCATACCCAAACCAACCATATAGTGCTCTACTTGACTCGAAAGAGACATTACAACAAGTGTTGCTAAGCATAAGTTTAATACTAAGGTATGCGTTTGGTATTGCTCGCCATAAAGCCCTAGTAAATAATGAGACGACAACATCATCATTAAAGCTAAAACTAATGAAACGCCTCCATTAAAGAATAACGCTTGTTTAAATAACTGCCTATTTTTAGAGTTAGCAGTATATGACATCAATACTTGAGCGCAAATCGTAGGAATAATAAATAAAATACCCATCAATTGATTAGAAACATTAAAGGCAGCAACTTCAATTAAGTTTTTAGTTGCTAATAATGAAAAGCAAAGCCACGTAGCTCCAGTGAAAATTAAACTTGAAAATAAATTTGGCCAAGCAAAATTTACAATGTCTTTATACGATGAATTAATTTTAGATTCGGCAATATTTACAGAAACTTTATTAATCGCTTTCAAAATAAATATTCGATTACAAATCGTGGTTAACAAAGCAGTAATTAGCAAGCTAATTAAATATCCTTTTATCAAAAATTGGGATATTAAAATGTAAGCAATAGGAAGAGATGAAATTCCAACGAGAGCATTTGAAACAGCTAAGCTCTTGAAACTTTTCACTCCAGATAAAATTCCAAATTGCACTTGGTTAAAAGCAGTTAATATAACAATGGGAAGTATCAACCATATTACAAACGTCTGCTCTTCATTCATTTGTAATAAAGTTAACAATTCATTCTGATAAAACAAACCTATCAAAATCGAAAAAAAACTGAATATTAAAACTAAAACAGTAAGTTTTTTAACAACGGAGTATAGCGAATCTCTACCTGAGCTTAGAGCTTCAGCCGTAAAACGGATTGCGGTTACAGAAAGGCCCATAGATGCAAATATTACAATCAAAGCTATCGTTTGATAAATATATGATACTCGACCAAAATCTTCCTGACTCAACATTCTAGCTGTTAGAATTGAAACTAGAAATATACTTCCTTTAGAAAGAATACTGCCTAAAAGATTCCAGATAATATTACCGGCAAATTGCTTTTGTCTAATCACTTTTATTTTTAGTCTTTTATGATTAATAAAAAATATCATGGATTTAATGACTAATATAGTGAAATCAACAATTACAATAAAAGTTGTTTTCACAATTTCAACTAGGCAAAATAATGAAATAATAATATCTATAAGTAATGTTATGAAACAAATCCTTCAAAATATGGGGACAGGTGAAACTTCAATTATCACTTCTCCAGATCCACAAAATAAATCAGGTCATGTATTAATAGCTTCAACTACAAGCCTCATCTCTGTAGGTACTGAGCGCATGCTGGTTGATTTTGGTAAGGCTTCACTTATTGATAAAGCAAGAAAGCAGCCTGAAAAAGTGAAGATGGTACTTGATAAAGTGCAAACCGATGGCTTATTAACAACGATTGATGCAGTTAAGTCGAAACTTGCTCAACCGTTACCATTAGGTTATTGCCATGTGGGAAAAGTGGTCAGTGTAGGACAAAGCGTTACCGAGTTTATAGAAGGTGACAGGATTGTTTCAAACGGTCCTCATGCCGATTTAGTGCGAGTATCTAAAAATCTCTGTGCAAAGATTCCTGACAATGTTGACGATGAATCAGCAGCATTTACTGTACTTGCTTCTATTGGTTTACAAGGCATGCGTTTAGCCAATCCAACTCTCGGTGAGTCGGTCGTTGTTATTGGTGCAGGTCTTATTGGCTTACTCACCATTCAATTACTGATCGCCAATGGTTGTCGCGTATTAGCGGTAGATTTTGATCAAAGCAAATTAGTACTAGCTGAATTATTTGGCGCTGAAATATGCAATCCCGCGTTAGGTGAAGACCCAGTACAAGCAGGACTCGCATTTAGCCGCAATAATGGCGTTGACGCAGTGATTATTACCGCATCTACACAATCAAGCGATCCTGTTTCTCAAGCGGCAAATATGTCGAGAAAACGAGGAAGAATCGTCTTAGTGGGTGTCACTGGGTTAGAGCTTAACCGCAGTGAGTTTTATGAAAAAGAACTCAGTTTTCAAGTGTCATGCTCATACGGGCCAGGGCGCTACGATCCTAATTATGAAGAGCTTGGACACGATTATCCGCTCGCATTTGTTAGGTGGACTGAACAACGGAATTTCATTGCCATTTTAGATATGATGTCATCAGGCAAACTTAACCTAAAACCTTTAATCAGTCATCGATTTGCTTTTGATGATGCTTTACAAGCTTACGATGAGCTCTCAGACAACAAGCAAGCTCTAGGTATATTATTACAATATTCTCCGCCTGATGAATTCCAACACTCAAGCTCGATTGAGTTAAATTCATCTAGCCATTTTGATTCACAAGATGCCATTGTCGGGTTTATCGGAGCGGGAAATTACGCTTCGCGAGTGTTAATTCCTGCTTTCAAAAAAGCAGAGGCAAAACTTCATACTATTGCGACTTCTAGCGGTATAAATAGCGTTATCCATGGAAAAAACAATGGCTTTTTACAAGCGTCTACCGATACTGACCAAATGCTCAGTAATCAAGATATCAATACCATAGCTATTGTGACTCAGCATCACACCCACGCAAGCTTTGTTCGCCAAGCGATTTCTTCAGGAAAAAACGTGTTTGTAGAAAAACCTTTGGCTATTAATCAAGAACAACTTGATGATGTTATAAATACATATCAGCAACAAACACCTGAACACCGCAAACATCTAATGGTTGGTTTTAATCGACGTTTTGCACCACAAATCATCAAAATGAAAGAGTTACTCCAGCCAATTAAACAGCCAAAATCATTTATTATGACCATGAATGCAGGACATATTCCTTCAGATCATTGGACGCAAGATATTGAACGAGGCGGAGGCCGAATTATCGGCGAAGCATGTCATTTTATTGATTTAATGCGCTTTTTATCGGGCAGCAAAATAGTATCAATGCAAGCAAGAAAAATGACAAGTTCAAATGCCAACTCGGTAACTGAAGATAAAGCGGCAATAATACTAGGCTTTGAAGATGGTTCATTTGGCACTATTCATTATTTAGCGAACGGTGCAAGTTCCTTTCCTAAAGAGCGCGTTGAAGTATTTGCCGATGGCAAAGTTTTACAACTCGACAACTTTAGAAAACTAAAAGGCTATGGCTTTAAAAATTTCAAAAAATTAAATTTATGGCAACAAGACAAAGGCCAAGCCGCATGTGCTCATGCTTTTATTCAAGCAATAAAAAATGGTTCTGAAACGCCAATCGCCATTGACGAAATTTTTGAAGTAGCTCAAATAACGCTAGACGTTGCCATGCAATTACGTCAACAAAATTAATCAACAGCTATGACTTCGCTTTTCGATAAAATTTTCACCTATTACCAATTAGGCTTAATTAACCTTGTACATGTTTTTGTTTATCGTTTAGCGGTTCGTTTTGGTTACTTTATCAGTAAATTGCCGATTAAAAATCTGAACCCTAAGCAGCAGGTGATTTTATTTTTTGATGAAAATTCAACCCAAGCCCCTCAAAATATTAGCCAACCGAAAATGACCGCATTTGGTTGGCAAGAACTTGATTTTATTGACAAGTCAACCAAACCCAATTGGTTAGCTTCAATCACCACAGGCAAGAAAATTAATAACAATCAGCAGCATTGGAGCCAGTTAGGTGATTTCGATCTCGATGTTGGTGATATAAAAACGGTTTGGGAGCTTTCTCGCTTTCACTGGTCTTTGCATTTTGCCCTTCAATACTTAGCGGATTCAGATGAGTCACATCTGCGCCAGTTAAATACTTGGCTCAGCGATTGGTGTTTTCATAACCCTGTCAATCAAGGAGCTAATTGGAAATGCGGTCAAGAAGCGTCTATTCGAGTAATGCATCTCGCGGCAACGTGTTTTTTGCTCAAGCAAACACAGCCACTTTCAACCCCACTAGCTGAACTGATTTATTGTCACTTACAACGTATTGCGCCAACGATTCATTATGCGATGGCGCAAGATAATAACCATGGTACCAGTGAAGCGACAGCATTATTTATTGGTAGTCTGTTATTAGCTAATCATCCGCTTTATGCTCAAAATGAAGAAATTAAAAAGTGGCAAAAAACAGGGCGTTATTGGTTAGAAAATCGTGCTAAAAAACTCATAGCAATCGATGGCGCCTTTAGTCAAAACTCGGTGAATTATCACCGACTAATGCTAGACACGTTAAGTTTAGCGGAGTTTTTTCGTCAGCATTTTCAACAACCCCGTTTTAGTGACAACTATTATCTGAAAGTGCGCAAGGCCTGTCAGTGGCTGAAATTAATGACAGAGCCAAATTCAGGGAAAACGCCCATACTTGGGCTCAACGATGGTGCTCAGCTGTTACCCGTAACAACATGTGATTATTTAGATTATCGACCATCGGTGCAATGGGCATATCGGTTGTTTTTGGGTAGCTATGTTTATCCTGAGCAAGATGAATCTCAAGAACAATGTTCATATCAACAGCTCTGTGACTTATTTCCATCAAGCAACACCATGAGTATTGATGAAGTGCCATGCTCACACTCATCAGATTTAACCACAAGTTATCGTTTGCTCTCTGCTAATTCAGCTCGTTGTTATTTGAGAACGCCAAATACCAGATTCCGCCCTGCAAAATGTGACGCTTTGCATATAGATTTTTGGCTGGGTGACAAAAATATTTTTGTTGGCACTGGTAGTTATAGTTACAACTGCGAACAAGCACTGCAGGAATATTTCCCTAGTGTTAGAGCACATAATACTGTCCAGTTTGATCAACTTGAGCAGATGCCAAAAATCTCGCGCTTTTTATTTGCACATTGGATAAATACTCAGGTTCAACAAATAAATGGCTCAAGCCTTGTTGCTGCCTATTCAAATAAACGCAAGCATTCCCATCAAAGGAAAGTTACTTTATCTGACGCGTCATTTGAAGTGGTAGATACGGTTACTGGTTTTAAAAACACAGCGACCATTCGTTGGCATTTGGCTGATAAATCATGGCAGCTTTGCAATAACAGACTCACTTCGGGTAATTTAACAATAGATATTTTTTGTGAGCAGCCCATAGCAAAAATAGCGCTTGTTGATGGTTTACAGTCAAGATACTATTTAAAAAAAGACACCATTTCTGTACTTGAAGTTACCGTAGAGCAACCTTGTAGTGTGTCGACAATACTTAGCTGGCAATAAATGAACATACTTTACTTTCATCAACATTTTTCCACTCCTCAAGGCGCAACAGGCATTCGATCGTTTGAGATGGCGAAAAAACTTATCGCCTCAGGTCACCAAGTCACTATGGTCTGTGGCAGTTACAGTGGCGTCAATATGAGGTTAACGTATGCTTTTATCAATGGCCAACGCCGAGGAGAAGTTGAAGGTATTGATGTGATTGA
>DAINNQ010000002.1:0-15958 GCA_036735825.1 Alteromonadaceae bacterium
AATAACTGCAAAGCCAAGTATAACCTTATGAGTTACTTTTAAATTCATAGACGGAGTACCAATAAGCTATTTTAATCTTGATGTTTTTAATATTGCTTCTAGCTTAAATTTCAGTAAAAAAGAAGTCGCATAAAAAAACATCAGCTATTTAACAATAGTAGTCTATTTTAAATAATCTGATGTTTTAATTCATTAAAATTGCATTTATGTATCGTTATTTGATTAATCTTCAGAAAAACTGGTTTCGTTGATATCCAGTTGGCTTATTGCTATCACTGCTTGAGTTCGATTTCTGACATTGAGTTTACGAAATATTGCCGTAGCATGAGCTTTGATAGTTGCTTCTGACACATTTAAATCATAGGCAATTTGTTTATTTAACATGCCTTGGGCAAACATCATTAAAATACGATATTGCTGTTGAGTTAAACTGGCTACACGTTCACCAATATCGGAATAATTATGATTATTGGCATTGATTAGAACGGTTTGAGGCACCCAAGTATCACCCATTAAAATTGTTTGAATGGCATTAAAAATAGTATCAACGGGAGTTGATTTTGGTACAAAACCGGCGGCGCCATATTCCATTGCTTTTGAAATAGTTTCATTATCTTCATGCGCTGAAACAATCACGACAGGTATTTGAGGGTAATGGTTTCTTACATGAATTAACGTATTAAAGCCATGAGCACCTGGTATGTTTAGGTCAAGCAGCAATAAATCAGCATCAGAATGATTGATTAATTGCTGTTCAAGCTCTTCAATAGTTTGTGCTTCTACCCAGTTTGTTTGCGTCAGTTTTACTTTAAGTGTGTCTAATAAAGCCTGTCTGAATAATGGGTGATCATCAGCTATTATTATTTTTTCTGGCTGGATCATAAAATTGGTTCCTATAATGTCCCGATTTCAGTATACATAGATAAATGCTAAAAGCTCATACGACTAAAGTCTAATAATAATAACTTTGATCTATTCGATGTTATTTATTAGGAATGTTTTTTAAAACATTGACTAATAATTGCCAATACTGCCTAACCGTTTCGACATCAACTTTCTCATCAGGTGAATGAGGAAATTTAATTGTTGGACCAAACGATACCATATCCCAACTTGGGTAGGCAGTTTTAAATAATCCACATTCTAATCCTGCGTGAATAACCATAATTTCAGGTGTTTTTGAAAATAGTGTTTGGTAAGTTTCTCGGACAATTTTCATGATGCTTGAGCTAGTATCTGGTTTCCAACCTGGATAAGCACCAGAAAATTCAATGGAAGCTCCCGCGAGTTGAAAGACTGATTCAACAGAGGTTTGAACATCTAATCTGCCATCATCGTGTAAACTTCTGATCAAAGTCATGGCTTCAAATCGGGTACCTTTAGTACGCATGACTCCTAGATTTAAAGAAGTTTCAACAATACCTTCAATATCATCACTCATTCGAACTACGCCATTTGGACAAGCATTCAGCGCTCTTAAAATCGAAGATTGCGTCGTTTTGCTCCAGCATTGTTCAAATGTTTCAGGAGAAATCAGTAACATATCAATGTTGGTTTCTATGGATTTTAAATTGTTTTTCATTGTTGCTAAGTATTGTGCTAAATCGGCTGTTAAACTTTCAACATGCTGATTGGCGATCACAAAACTTGCATCAGCTTCACGCGGTATGGCATTGCGTAAACTGCCACCATTGAGCTCGGTTAATTGCAGGTCATATTGCTGGCTCGCCATTAATAAAAATCTAACCAGTAATTTGCAAGCGTTTGCTCGTCCTGTGTGAATGTCAACGCCAGAATGACCGCCTTTTAAGCCAAAAATGGATAGGTTAAATGCTTGATAATTCTCAGGTACAGCGTCGAATTCAAGCGAAAATCGAGCGGTGCCATCAATGCCACCAGCACAACCCATATACACTTCACCTTCTTGCTCTGAGTCGGTGTTGATCAAAATATCACCGTTTAGCCAATTTGGCTGCAAGCCAAATGCGCCCGTCATTCCAGCTTCTTCATCTATGGTGATAAGCACTTCTAAAGGGCCATGTGATATATCATCACTGGCTAAAACTGCTAAAGCAGAAGCTAAACCTATACCATTGTCTGCACCTAATGTTGTGCCTTGTGCGGTAACCCAAAGGCTATTGTTTTCTTCAACAATTAAAGGCGTGATAGGGTCGGTTAAAAAATCATGATCATTGTCAGAATTCTTTTGTGGCACCATATCCATATGCGCTTGTAGAATAACCCCTTTCTTGTTTTCCATGCCTTTTGTTGCTGGCTTAGTAATTGCTAAATTTCCGACCGCATCTTCTTTAATCAATAACCCTTGCTCTTGTGCCCATGATTGGATCCACAATGATATTTTTTGTTCATGTTTTGACGGATGAGGTATTGAACAAATTTGCTCGAAAAATTGCCATAATTTGTGTGGTTGTAGGTGCGATAACGTGCTCACGGAATATCCTTTGTGCGTTCTATTAATGGTTATTTTATGTTGTTATTTTTTGATAACGATTAGACATATTGAAATAAAGCAAACGCTGGCATTACCAGCGTTTTAAAGAAAAATGCATAGATAGTGTTGTTATTTACTGGCCATTAGAAATTGCCATTGCTCATTAAAACTATCACTGGGTTTTTTGTCGAAACCTGAACGAACATAGGCGCCAATTTTTCCTTCAGCAAAAGCGACTAAAATATTGGCAAGTGCGAGTTCATTGATCTCAAATCCTTTTCCTTCGCGTAACTTTCGCTCTCTTAATACTTGTTTAAATTGCGATTCTAATTTTTCGAAAAACTGATTTACACGAGAACGTAAACGCTCGTTTTCACCCATTAAGGCATCGCCAGATAAGATACGACACATGCCCGGATTGCGCTCAGCGAACACTAATAAAACATGCAATATATGGTGACAACGCACCAGTGCTTCTTTGTGATCTGTTAAAATTAAATTCACTCGAGAGAAAATAGATTCCTCAATAAATTCAATTAAACCTTCGAACATTCTTGCTTTGGATGGAAAGTGGCGATACAAAGCCGCTTCAGACACTCCCACTTCAGCCGCGAGTTTCGCAGTCGTTATTCGTTGTCCTGGGCTGCTTTCCAACATTAAAGCTAAACATTCAAGAATTTGCTGTTTACGGTTGGGTTTTTGATTAACCGACATATAAATTGTTCTCTTTTATTAGAATTTTTGATAACAAATTAGCGTAACTAGGATTGTATAGTGATCTTATTTTTCAATCTAGCTGCTTTGCAATGATAGTGACGAGTTGCTGAGCGACACTATTTTTATCTGCGAATGAAATTTCAAATTTTTCTTTGGCTGAATATACGGTCAAAGCGTTACTGTCACTGTTAAAACCGTGTCCAGCGAGCGCGACATTATTAGCGGCAATTAAATCTAAATTTTTGCGCGTAAGTTTAGATATCGCATATTGCTCGACATTTTGAGTTTCAGCGGCAAAACCCACGGTAAAAGGCTTATTCTTTAAACTGGCGACATCCGCGACAATATCTGGGTTTTTAACTAAGGTAATTTGCATTTGTTGATTATCGTCTGTTTTTTTGATTTTTTGATCGGCAATATTTGCCACTCGATAATCAGCAACAGCGGCACAGGCTACAAATACATTGGCTGTTTGGGCAAGTTCAAGCGCGTGTTTATGCATTTGCTCAGCGCTGATCACTTTAATGACATCAATACCCTCAGCAAAGCTAAGATTAACAGGGCCTGAAATAACGGTTACTTTTGCGCCCGCATTTTTTGCGGCAGTCGCAATGGCCGCTCCCATTTTTCCTGAACTGTGGTTCGAGATAAAACGCACAGGATCGATAGCTTCTTGAGTTGGCCCAGCGGTTATGACCCAGTGTTGATTGGCTAACCTTTTGCTTTGATAAAGCTGGCACGTTAGTGCGACTAATTCATCAACATCTACCATTCTGCCAAAACCTATATCGCCACAAGCTTGCTCGCCTTGTGCAGGCCCCCACAGGGTGATCCCACGTTGCTTGAGTCTAGTGATATTTTCTTGGGTGATTTGGGCATGCCACATTTGTTGATTCATGGCAGGTGCAATAGCAATGGGAGCTGCAGTGGCTAAGATGATTGTTGTTAATAAATCATCAGCTAAGCCATGTGTTATTCGGGCTATAGTATTGGCGCTGGCTGGGGCGATTAACACTAAATCAGCCCATTTTGCTAATTCGATATGCCCCATAGCAAGTTCGGCTTCAGTATCGAGCAAACTGTCAGCTACGGCATTTCCTGACACCGCTTGTAAGCTTAACGGTGTGACAAAGGCTTTAGCACTTGCTGTCATCACCACGCGAATATTTGCACCATGGTCTTTTAATCGACGAACTAATTCAGGAGTTTTATAGGCGGCAATGCCACCGGTGATCCCTAAAACGATATTTTTACCCTGTAGAATTTGCATAACCTGCTAGTCTTACTAATCTAGATAATAATTCTACATACAATAGCATTAATCCCTATCGAAGAAAATTGACAATGCAAGGAAGCTGTCATGTTAAAAGATTGGCCAAGTTGTGAAAAACCAAGAGAAAAATTACTTAACCAAGGTGCTGAGTCTTTATCAGATGCCGAATTATTAGCTATTTTTTTAAGAACGGGCGTAAAAGGGTGCCACGTTGTTGATTTAGCCAGAAATTTGCTATCAAGTTTTGGCAGCATTGCTGCTATTTATAAAGCACCTATTGAGGATTTTTGTGGCATGCATGGCTTAGGGCAAGCTAAATATGTGCAACTTCAGGCATGTTTAGAAATGACCAAGCGATATTTAAATGAAGAGCTAAAAAATGGTGTAAGTTTATCTTCATCGCAAGCTTGTAAAGATTATCTAGTTGCTCAATTGCGCGGTGAAAGTAGAGAAATATTTGCTGTACTTTTTTTAAATAATCAACATCAGGTGATTCATTTTGAGCGATTGTTCTTTGGTACTATTAACGCTTCGGCGGTCTATCCTAGGGTTGTATTAGAAAAAGCCCTAATGTATCAATCTTCAGCGGTGATTCTTGCCCATAATCATCCATCAGGAGTTGCTGAAGCAAGTTTTGCGGATAAAAGCATTACTGCACAACTTCAAGAAGCATTGACGATGATTGATATAAAAGTTCTCGATCATATGATAATAGCGGGGCATCAATGCTTTTCATTCGCTGAACACGGGTTAATTTAAAGAATGTTACTACTAAATAGCTGAAAAATGTTGCAACAAGAGAGATTGGCAGTTAGGTTTAATTGAGGAATTACTGGTAGGAGTATGATAAATGGCTGATGAGAATCAAGAAAATATTGAACGGCGAGAATCTTTTCGTTTAGATATGGAAAAAGAGTTGGTTGATATTGTTTGGCATAATGACACAGGGCAAGAGTGTAGAAAAAAAATTGTTTGTGTCGATTTTTCTAAAGGCGGACTAAAACTTGACTGCGATCAAGCAATTGCGATCAATACTCAAGTAACCGTGCTCTTTAAAGCCGCGGCTCCGCAGAGCCAAAAACTGGTTGGAAAAATAATTAGGTGTATTCAGCAAGACAATGGTTGGTTTGAACTAGCGCTAAGAATTGCTGATTAATACGAGATTTTATTCGCAGATAACATTGTTATTATATTTTATAAGCTATAATGTTAGATCGTTGCAAGAAAAGTAGTAAGAGAAGGAATTGGCAAGTATGATGATTTTAGTGGGTGGTGAAAAAGGTGGTAGCGGTAAAAGCTGTTTAGCACAGAATTTAGCGGTCTTTTTTGCGCGTGATAAAAATGCCATTGTGTTAATGGTTGATTGTGACCCTCAACGGACTACATCTGATTGGATCCAAGCAAGAAATACTGACCCGTCATTACCAGCAATTAATTGTATTCAACTCTACGGTAAAATTAGAAATGATTTAATCAGTTTGACTCAGCATTATGATTACGTGATTGTTGACTGTGGTGGACAAGACAACCTTGCTTTGCGAGCCGCTATGTCAGTTGCAGATCATGTTATTATTCCACTGCGTCCAAAACGTAGAGATTTAAAAACTGTTCCTCATATGGAAGACATGCTTAGCACCTGTAAAATGGTTAATCCTAAAATGTTAGCGTCTTTTGTTATTACTCAATGTCCTGCATTGCCTAATCAAGCGACTCGCATTTTAGAAGCGAAAGAAGTCTGTAGTTCATATGGTATTAATGTTTTAAATGCAGTAACTTATAATCGTAATATTTATGATGACAGTGAAGAACAAGGTTTATCAGTTTTAGAAATTGAGCCCGATGGTAAAGCCGCTATTGAAATGAAAGCTATTGCCGAAGAATTACTTGCTATGAAACCGGACAACTCACATGAGTTTATCTGATCTTAAAAAATCCAAGGACGATAAACCTAAGAAAAAGGCTTTTACTGTTGATGAATTTATTTCTGACGCTGAAAATTATGCTCAAGGTAATCCATTAATTGTCAGCGAAGGGAAAAATCAGACCGTTAATCTTCAACAAGCTTTACTTGCGGCGAAACAATTTGAAGTAAAACGGCAGGCAGAGCGTCGAAAAAACAAAGAAAGTAAGCCTTTTCGGCATGCTACTTTTACGCTAAGTGAAGAAGCTATTGCTCAATTACAAGAGCTTGCTCGCGATAGTCAATTAGCTAAATCTCATATTATTCGTATCTTAATTGATGAACTGTGTAACAAAGAACAACAAGATAAGTTAAATAAACTTTTAGATTCTAATGTAGACTAAAAACGTTTGTTTTATCATCTTGGTGGTTAATAAAGCACCAGTTGAACAGTGTTTACTGTTGATAATAGCTGATGATTTCAATTGAAAGCCTTTGTTTTTTATAGTTTTATTAAAGTTATCTGTTTGATTGTAGATAAAAACTAGATTTAGTTTTCCACTTTCTCTATAATATGCCACCTTTTTCAGGATCCCGAGGCGACGGTCTTGGGGAAATATAGCTCGAGCTGAAATTAATTTTGGAGTGACTCACATGTCTAAAGTTTGCCAAGTAACAGGCAAAAAGCCAGTCGTAGGGAACAACCGTTCTCACGCAAGAAACGCGACTCGTCGTCGTTTTTTACCAAACCTTCAATCTCACCGTTTTTGGGTTGAGAGTGAAAACCGTTTCGTTAAATTACGTTTAACTCCGAAAGGAATGCGTATTATCGATAAAAAAGGTATCGATGCAGTACTAACTGACATTCGTGCCCGTGGCGAAAAAGTTTAAGGAATCATCATGCGTGATAAAATTCGTTTAGTTTCTAGTGCAGGTACTGGTCATTTTTATACTACTGATAAGAATAAAAAGACAATGCCTGAAAAGATGGAGATCAAAAAGTTTGATCCAAGAATCCGTCAACACGTAATGTATAAAGAAGCTAAAATTAAATAGTTTTAGTTTTAAAAATATTTAAAAAACCCAGCAATTTTGTTGGGTTTTTTTATGCGTATAATATTTTGAATAAAGCTCCTCGCGGATAAGTAAATTTCAGTGATAAAAAAACCACTCATGATTTGAGTGGTTTCATAGGAATTATTAGTAGATTTCTATATTTGAGGCTTATGGGCGAATTGTAATTTCTGGGGAAGTGTTTATTTCACCGTCATCAGTAATGGTTGCCACATTTCCATCACAAAGCAAAATAGCCATACTGCCAGCATTGCTGTTTCTTATGAAAGCTAGGTCATAACCAAATTGAGTTAAACTACTGGCAGCAAATTTTTGCGCTAGGGAAAGTTTGTCCCATAAAGAAGAATGTTCAGGTACATAATGTCTGCGTTCTAACAATACTTCACGTTCCATTACTGCTTGCACTTTAACCTCTTTTCATCATTTTTGACGATAATAAATCACAATTATGTTGGACATTATCTTAAGCAGTGCATTAATTCAACAAATAAATGATTTTTTTACTGGTACAAGCAGTAACATTCAGTTTTCATTAAACTTCTAATATAATGAGTTATCACTCGCCAAATAAAAGATCCTGTATGAGCCAAGTATTAAATGATTTATTAGCATTATTATCGCTAGAAAAAATAGAACAGGGTTTGTTCCGAGGTCAAAGCCAAGATTTAGGATTTAAAGCACTGTTTGGTGGCCAAGTTATGGGACAAGCTTTGTCGGCGGCTCAAGAAACTGTTGAATTGGATCGATATATTCATTCACTGCACTCTTATTTTTTACGCCCGGGCGATGCGACTAAACCTATCGTTTATGATGTTGAAAACATTCGTGATGGCAAAAGCTTTAACACTAGACGTGTACAGGCCATTCAGAACGGCCAAGCGATCTTTTATATGACAGCGTCATTTCAATTGGCAGAAAAAGGTTTTGATCATCAAACAACGATGCCTGAAGTGGCAGGACCTGATGAATTACCATCATTTACCGATTTTATTTTTGATCATCAAGAATATATTCCCGAAAATGTGCGCGGTAAGTTTTTATCAGAAAAACCGATCGAACTTCGTCCAGTAGAACAATATAACTGGGTTAGCCCAGAGAAATCTGCACCTATTTGCCATATGTGGATTAAGTCGAATGGTCAATTGCCTGACGACCCGCGTATCCATAATTACATGTTAGCGTACACTTCAGATTTTCATTTTTTACCAACCGCGTTATTTACTCATGGAGTGAGCCATTGGCAACCTAATTTCCAAATTGCGACTATCGATCATGCGATGTGGTTTCATCGTCCATTTCGATTTGATGACTGGTTACTTTACGTGATGGAAAGTCCAACAACGGTTGGCGGGCGAGGATTAGTACGTGGGCAAATTTTTAATCAAGAAGGCCACCTTGTTGCTACAACCATGCAAGAAGGCGTGATCAGGCAGCGCTAGTTGAAGATAGGTACAAAAGTACATAACCAGACGGTATAAACTGTTTAAATTAGCGTTGTCGCCAATCACTGCCACTTGGATGTTGAAATACGCGTAAATTAAACAGTGGCACCATAGCGTACAAATGATCGAAAATGTCTGCTTGAATGTTTTCGTAATTCACCCAGTTTTGATCATTACTGAAAAAATACAGCTCTAGTGGTAAACCTGTGGCAGTAGCTGGTAATTGTCTGACCATACAGGTCATTTGGTGGTGTACTTTGTCGTGCTGTTGTAAATACGCATTAATATAGGCTCTAAAAGTACCTATGTTGGTTAATTTACGTTGATTGATTAAATCATCATCGGCGATAGCGGCTTTGAGTCTGTGTTCAGCCAGCTCTTGCAGCTTTCTTTCTAAATAAGGTTTCAGTAGTTGAATGTGCGCTAACTCGTTAATTTCATCCGCGGAATAAAACTCAATTGAAGCTACATCAATAATAATAGTGCGTTTAATACGTCGGCCACCTGAAGCAAACATATCTCGCCAGTTTTTAAATGAGCCGCTGATCAGCGCATAGGTTGGCACTGTCGTCACTGTACGGTCAAAGTTTTGAACTTTTACTGTGCTTAGACCAATTTCTAACACATCTCCGTCGGCACCATATTGAGGTATTTCAATCCAGTCGCCTGGCGCTAACATACGGTTTGCCGAAATTTGAATGCTGGCGACTAAACCTTTAATGGTGTCTTGGAATACTAAAATAAGTACGGCAGTTAAAGCACCTAGACCACTTAATAGATAAATTGGCGACTTATCTAAAACAAATGAAATCGCTAAAATGGTCGACACTAAATAGACGGTGAGCTTTATGATTTGGATGCTGGCATTTAAAGGTAAATATTTTTCTGTTGCCGTTTGTTGGTAAACACTATTAATCACATTAAGTAATGAACTGATAATGCGCGCAACTTGAAAACAAATGGCAACTCTAGCAATAACTAGTAGAAATTGCAGGGTTACAGCTTCTGGGTCAAGTAGCTTTGGAATTAAAAACCAAAAGAGCAATATCGGGATTAATAAAGCGATACGGGTAAAAACTTGGTGTTCAAAGATGAAATCGTCCCAAGTATTTTGAGAGCGGGTTACAATTTTTTGTATTGCTGAAATTAACTGATGTTTAGTTAAATAATAAGCAATAGCACACAATAAAAAAATTATCGCACATCCCATCAAAAGCGTTGTTAATGCTAAGTTTTCGGCTGGTACGCCTTGTGCAGTTAGCCATGATGAGATAAGTGACAACATGAAATATCCTTAATTGTTTTGTTGATGAAAGGCTTCCAGTTTCTGGTCTTTATCAAGCCACATTTGGTTGACCCACTTTTGAAAGTGTATCTTATGTGTGCGGTCATTAATATAATCACCCTTAAGTGAAGAATCGATATCTTTAATTTGTATATCCACTTTGATGTCTTTAATACGACCACAAAGAAAGTCTAAAAATGTCGGAATACCTTCAGGGTAGTAAATAGTGATATCGAGTACCTTATTTAATTGCTCACCCATTGTTGACATAACAAAACCAATACCGCCCGCTTTAGGTTTTAACAAATGCTTAAAAGGTGATTTTTGCTTGTTGTGTTTTTGTTGGGTGAACCTCGTACCTTCGATAAAATTCATGATACTGACCGGTTTATGTTTAAACTTCGCACATGCTTTTTGTGTCGTTTCTATGTCTTTACCCTTTAAATGCGGATTTTTCTTAATAAAACTTTGGCTATAACGTTTCATAAAAGGAAAGTCTAATGCCCACCAAGCAATCCCTAAAAAAGGCACATATATCAGTTCTTTTTTAAGAAAGAATTTTAAGAAGGGCACTTTGCCACGCAAAATTCTTTGTAAAACCACAATGTCTACCCAGCTTTGATGATTTGCGATAACTAAATACCACTGTTTTTTTTCTAATTTTTCTAAGCCTGTGACTGTAATGTTGGTTTTGGTAAAAATTTTCTGATTAACGGTATTTATTGCGACCCAATTACTGGCCATGCGATCTAATAAATAGCTAAAAAACTTACGCCAATTATGAAAGGGTAATATCGCTTTTAATAAAGAAAAAACAACAATGGGGATCAGCCAAAATAGCGTGTTAATGGTGTAAAGCGAAAATGATAACCAGCCGATCAGAAAAGATGGTAAAAAATTTAGCATGTATACGTGTCACAAAACTCATCAATATCAGGGACTATTATGATAAATCGAATTTATTTAGCTTTCAGCTAAAATTTCAAACAAAATCTATTTATCGCAAAAGTCCTATCTGGATTTTTCTTGTTTAAGTGAGCAAGGGCATGTGAAATTGAGTGGGTATAAAAACAACAAATTATTTTTATGTTGTCTAAAAACAGAAATATTGCCTGTAGAAGAGGTAATAAAACCTAGAATATTCTTCCTTTATTGCTTTAACGTTGCAAAAATAGCGATCTCTTCTAATAAACGCACAAAATATCGTTGCATATTACCTTGCTTTCAAGGCATGCTTAACACGTCTTATTAAGGGGAGAAAAAATGAATTTTAATCGTGCTGTTATTAAAGTGGGAAGCGCTTTAGTAGCACCTGACGGCAAAGGTTGTAGCGGCAAATATCTTTTAGCTATCGCCCGTTTTATTACTGAATGCCAACAAGCAGGCAAAGAAATAATTTTAGTATCATCGGGTAGTGTTGCTGCCGGACGTCAACTTATTCAGCACGGTTCACCTATTCCCTCAATTCCAACTAAACAAGCGATGGCCGCAGTTGGTCAAATGAAAATGATGGCGAATTGGCAACGCTTTTTCGATGTGCCTTGTAGCCAATTATTAATTACTCATGGCGATTTAAAAGATCGTCAGCGCTATATCAATATCAAAAATACCTTACGTATTTTATTAGCCAATCATGTTATTCCGATTGTGAACGAAAATGACACGGTAGCGACAGAAGAACTTAAAGTAGGTGATAACGATAACTTAGCCGCATTAGTGGCTTTGGTTAGCGAAGCCGATTGCTTGTTTATTTTAAGTGATGTTGATGGCGTGTATGATCAAGACCCGCGAAGCAATCCTGATGCGGTACTTATTCCGCAAATAGATGCGATTACTGATGAAGTTTATGCCATGGCGGGCGCTACGAATAATCCTATTGCCACAGGTGGTATGAAAACCAAAATTCAAGCGGCTGAAAAAGCGGTCGAAAATGGTATTAAAACCTATATTTTAAACGGCAGTAAAAGTGATATTTTTGATCAGTTACTAAAAGGAAAAAATCCGGGTACGCTTTTCACGGCGAATCAAGCGGCAACCAAAGCTAGAAAACATTGGTTAAAACATACGTTAAAAAGTAGTGGGCAGGTTAAGTTAGACTCAGGCGCTGTTAACGCGGTGATCAACAAGGGCGCTTCATTATTACCTTCGGGAATACTTGCTGTTGTTGGTCATTTTGTCGCTGGTGATTCAATTGATGTGATTGATGCTAATAATGATCAAGTGATTGCCAAGGGTATTTGCCAATACGGTGAGCGTGATTTGTTAAAAATCAAAGGCTGTAAGAGTGAGCAAATTATCGAACTACTGGGTTATTGTCCGAGTAAAGTGATTATCCATCGCGATGATATGGTTATTTTATAATTTTCATTTTTTTGTTCCTTCAAAATAACAACAATAATTAACCGAAGGCGAAATCACATACATAGTAAGAGTAAATCATGAGTGAAATATTTGATATTGCAGACAATGCAAAAAAGGTGCGGATCGCTTCTCGAGTCGTTGCCCAATTAACAACAACGCAAAAAAATAGCTTATTGATAGCGATGGCTTATGCGATTGAAGCAAGTAGCCAAGAGATTATCGCTGAAAACAGTAAAGATATAGCGGCTGGCAAAGAAAAAGGCCTATCAGATGCTATGTTAGACCGATTACTATTAAACGAACAACGCATTGCCGATATTGCCAATGCGATTCGAGAAATAGTGAATTTAACGGATCCAGTTGGTGACATCGCCAATTTGTCACTGCGCCCTAATGGTATGCAAGTGGGCAAAATGCGTATTCCTTTGGGAGTGATCGCAATGATTTATGAAGCACGCCCGAATGTCACAGCAGAGGCAGCAGCACTTTGTATTAAATCGGGTAATGCCGTGATTTTACGTGGCGGCTCAGAAGCCATTCATAGCAATATCGCCCTCGCGCGTTGCTTACATCAAGTGCTTGATGAGCAAGGTATTGATAAAAATATCGTTTCGGTCATTCCTGACACCAGTCGTGCAGTAATAGAACAATTATTAAAGCAAAGTGACAGTATTGATTTAGTGATCCCGCGTGGTGGCGAAGGTTTGATTCGTTATGTCACTGACAATAGTCGAATTCCTGTGATCCAGCACTTTAAAGGTGTTTGTCATCTTTTTATTGATAAATATGCTGATTTAACGAAAGCGGTCAATATTCTTGTTAATGGCAAAACGCAACGTCCGAGCGCCTGTAATGCCATTGAAACACTGTTAGTACATCAAGATATTGCCGAGCAATTTTTACCACTTGCCGCCCAAGCGTTTGAAAATGCAATTAAACCTGCGTTTGTCAAAGTGCATGCTTGTCAAAAGAGTCGTCAATATTTTCCCGCCGCTGAATTGGCAACGGATGATGATTTTCATGCAGAATATTTAGCGCAAGAAATTGCGGTGAAAATTGTACCGAGTTTCGCTGAGGCAATTGCACATATTAATGAATTTACCTCAGATCATACCGAAGTCATCGTTAGTCAAGACACTTCGCGCACTCAGGCGTTTATTCGTCAAATTAATTCATCTGTAGTGATGGCGAATGCGTCTTCACGTTTTTCTGATGGTGGTCAATTGGGCTTAGGTTCTGAAATTGGTATTTCAACGAGTAAATTACACGCCTATGGCCCGATGGGATTAGCGTCATTAACCACTGAAAAGTTCGTTGTTATTGGTGATGGTCAAATAAGGGAGTAATACGTCGAGCTAATCCTCAAACTATACTTCTACATTAACCCCTATATTAACCTCAATCAAAGCCTCGTTTTGAAAGGCTTTGTGAATAACATTTTCGTTCAATAAAGATTTTAAGTACTTTATTCATCGTTTGATTGATTATCAAACAAGGTATCAAGAATAATAGATGAATTGGTGCGTTCAACGCCTTCGAGCGAACAAACAATGTTTAAAACGTCACTTAATTTTTCGAGCGTTTGCGCTTGGATAGTGACTAATAAATCGTACTGTCCACTGATTGAATAGATATGTCGGATCTGGTGAATTTTCCTTAAGGCAATGCAAATATTTTCCCGTAAATTGGGTGTTGCCTTTAACGAGACATTGGCCGAAACCAGTTGATTGGTGTACTCACTTCCTAGCACAACGCTGTAAGCTTTGATCACGCCGTTATTTTCTAATTTACTGAGGCGGTTTTGAATCGCTGTTCTTGAAACGCCTGTGGCTCGAGCAATGTCAGAAATGCTGGCGCGCGCGTTACAGCGTAAAATCGACAATAGTTCTTCGTCTTTTTCGTTAAGCACTAAATACTCTCTAGGCGTTTTAATAGTCACCGAGAATATACATTTAGACAGCCTAATGTGTCAATTTAACTATAAAAAAAGCCAAAATTTAAATTTTCGTCACTTTTCTCATAACTCGACTAAGCTAATAATAGCGATAATTCATCGACACAATTGGTAAGGAAAGACAGTGAGCAACTCTTCATCAACGAACGATTTTTATTCATTCTTAAATGATCAAATTACACAAGTTAAACAAGAAGGTTTATACAAAGCGGAACGTGTTATCACGACCGCACAACAAGCAAAAATTGCCGTAAGTACTGGCGAAGAAGTTGTTAATTTTTGTGCGAATAACTATTTAGGTTTAGCCAACCATCCATCGTTAATTCAAGCGGCAAAAGACGGCCTTGATGAACATGGTTTTGGTATGGCTTCTGTGCGCTTTATTTGCGGAACACAAGATATTCATAAAACCTTAGAACAAAAACTTTCTACATTTTTAGGCATGGAAGACACGATTTTATATTCTTCATGTTTTGATGCTAATGCCGGTTTATTTGAAACCTTGTTAGGGCCAGAAGACGCTATTATCAGTGATGCGTTAAATCATGCTTCAATTATTGATGGTGTGCGTTTATGTAAAGCGAAACGTTTTCGTTATGCTAATAATGATGCCAATGATTTAGAAGAACAACTTAAAGCCGCTGATGCTGCAGGTGCACGGTTTAAATTAATTGCCACCGACGGCGTATTTTCTATGGACGGTGTTATTGCCAATTTAAAAGCGGTTTGTGATTTGGCCGATAAATATAATGCCTTAGTGATGGTTGATGACTCTCATGCCGTGGGGTTTGTAGGGGAACAAGGCCGAGGAAGCCACGAATACTGTGAGGTTATGGGCCGTGTCGATATTATTACGGGTACCTTGGGTAAAGCTATGGGCGGCGCATCAGGTGGTTATACTTCAGGCAAGAAAGAAGTGATCGAATGGTTACGCCAACGTTCGCGTCCTTATTTATTCTCTAACTCACTCGCTCCTGCCATTGTTAATGCGTCAATTAACGTGATTGATTTGTTAGCTGACGGTGACGCACTGCGTAAAACCTTAAAAGAGAATGCTGCGTATTTTCGTAATAATATGCAAGCGGCTGGTTTTACTTGTGCAGGCGCAGATCACGCTATTATTCCCGTGATGTTGGGTGATGCCAAAGTGGCAAGCGATATGGCCAATAGCTTATTAGCTGAAGGTATTTATGTGATTGGTTTTTCTTTCCCTGTCGTGCCTAAAGGACAAGCGCGTATTCGCACACAAATTTCGGCAGCTCACACAAAAGAGCAATTAGATAAAGCCATAGAAGCCTTTACCCGTATAGGTAAAGAGATGGGGGTTATTTAAATGAAATCACTTGCCAAGCTACATGCTAAAGAAGGGATTTGGATGACCGAATCGGTCAAGCCAACTTTAGGTCATAATGATTTATTGATCAAAATAAAGAAAACGGCAATTTGCGGCACCGATATTCATATTTACAACTGGGATGAATGGGCGCAAAAAACTATTCC
>DAINNQ010000002.1:16058-30801 GCA_036735825.1 Alteromonadaceae bacterium
ATGGCGATTGATTGGAGCCAAGTGATCTTTAAAGGTCTGACGATTAAAGGCATTTATGGTCGAGAAATGTTCGAAACTTGGTATAAAATGGCCAGTTTGATCCAATCAGGCTTAGATTTATCACCGATAATCACGCATCATTTTAATATAGATGATTTTCAGCAGGGTTTTGATATCATGCGCTCAGGCCAATCAGGCAAAGTTATTTTAAACTGGGAGTAATAAGAGTGAGTGAAGTAGGATTTAAACATCTGCATATTAGTGAATTACAAGCGGTGATCAATGATGGAAATCATGTGGTAGTTGATATTCGCGATCCTACTTCCTTTCAAACCAGCCATATCCCTAATGCGATTCATTTAACCAATGACAATATCGCAGATTTTATTCGAGAAGCTGATTTAGATGCGCCATTAGTTGTTTGCTGTTATCACGGTCATTCAAGTCAGCAAGCAGCACAGTTTCTAGCTAGCCAAGATTTCACTGAGGTTTATTCACTAGATGGTGGCTTTGCTGATTGGCAATTGCATTACCCTGATCAAATTGAAGCCGGCGATCACTAGTTGTAATGAATCAAGACCAATTAACGCCTCTGGTAGCAGTAACTCAACATAATATTGCCTTATTATTTTGCAACTATCTGCGCAGTGAAAATATGATTGCACAGGTGGTTGAAGAGCAAGGACAATTTGTTATTTATTGTCAAAACGATAAATACCAAGCAGCAAAAGACATGTTTGCTGAGTTTATTGAAGATCCATACGAGCAAAAATATCAGCAAGCGGCATGGAACAGTGCTCAAGCAACAGAAGTTGTTCAGCAACATCCTGCTTTGTTATCTGCTTTCAAACAGCAGTTTCTTGCTCACGCGGGCTTAGTGACCTTAACGGTTTTTGTTTTGTGTTGGTTAGTCTTTATTGGTAGTGCTTTAGGCTGGCAAAGAAACATTTTTAACGAAATTCACTTTTTTGATCAATTAACCAGTGAACAGTTTTTTGACCAACCTTTTCGTTTAATTGGCCCAGTATTTTTCCACTTTTCTTTGTTGCATATCGCTTTTAACACCATGTGGTGGTGGCAATTGGGCGGTTCAATTGAAAAAGTGATGGGGAAATGGGAATTACTGCAGCTTTTCCTATTTTCAGCAGTATTGTCTAATGTTGGTCAGTTTTTAGTGTCAGGGCCAAACTTTGGTGGCTTATCGGGTGTGGTTTACGGCGTTGTTGGCTATGTCTGGTGGGCTGGTTGGTTAGCGCCAGAGCGAGAATTAACCTTATCTAAGCCGATAGTGGGCTTTCTATTGTTTTGGTTGTTATTAGGTTTTGTGGATGTATTACCCATTAATATGGCCAATACTGCTCATTTACTTGGTTTAGTTGCGGGTTGTTGTTTAGCTTGGTTAAGGTTTGCTAACCAAGCTAAAAATAAATAATCTTGAATGTAATTAACGATTTAGTTGATTTAATTTGAGTTATTTTTTAAATGAACTATTTATCTAACCATTGGGTGAAAAGTAATTTTTTAATCAATGGTTTGCCCGTTTCTCTGGTCAATAATGCTTTTACTTTTTCTTCGCACAATTTTTGAATTTCATGTCGGCCATTAATTGACTTTATTTTTGCTTCAGACTGCTGACCAATAATGGTGATAATGGCATCTCGCAATAATGGTGAATGATGCTCTACCGCTTCATAATTTGAAGATTCTTCAATCATTAACTCAACAGTTAATCTTACATAGCCCATTTTCTTTTTAACGGCGACATAATTAGTGACAATTGAGGGTTCAAAACCAAAATAGGCATAATCAGCTGCTTTTGCACTGTTAAGCATAGTTATCACTGATAAAACTAACATAACGCCTTTGATCATAAATGCAATATCCTCAGAAAATAGGTTGGTTTCACGTTATCGGCATTTATTGTATCTATCTTAGCGATGATTTTCATTTTTATTTAATCGAAAATGCCAATGCCATGTGACTTTTCAATCAAGTCTTGAGATAAGCCATAGAAAAACATTAGCATGAATTGATGTATTTTAAATAAAAGCGCGCTGCAGTTTTACTCTAGGCGGGCTTGAAATATTTTAACGGTAAAAATGAAAATCTGATATCATACGCGCGTTTTATAAGGGGAAGGGCTAGTCATATTGAAAGATCAACAAACAAAACCGCATCAGCTTTTTCCTGTAGGAATGCAGGCAAAATGGCGTGATGCTAATGTTTTTCAATTACCAGAACATTTGAAAAGTTGGCTATTAGACCCAAGCTCATTAACTGCGCGCTTAAAGCAACATTGCCACGAATTTAAAGTAGAAGTATTAGGCCAAAAAATTGAGCAATGTGCACCAGAAGAAGCAACGCTAGATATTCATGCTGGCGAGGAAGTGCTTGTTCGAGAAGTTTTGCTTTATTGTGATGAAAAACCTCATGTTTTTGCCCGTAGTTTATTACCGCTTAGCTCATTAACGGGCGAAGAAGAAAAATTAGCTCATTTAGGCAGCCAACCTTTAGGGCAAGTGTTGTTTAATCATCCAAATTTGCAACGCAAATGTATCGAAGTGGCAAGCTTTTCAACTCAAAGTTCAGTGGCAAGATTAGCGCAAGCATGCCAGTTAACCCTGACTGATGATTTATGGGGACGTCGTTCAACGTTTGTTATTGATGATAAACCCTTAATTGTCGCGGAAATATTTTTACCAGAGTCTTTCGCCTATCATCCAGAGAAAGTTTATTAATGTCTGAGCAAAGTGAAACGATGAGTCAAGCAACTACCTGGTCTCAAAAATGGCTGGCAATTAAACAAATTACCCGAATGGATAAACCTATAGGCACGTATTTACTTTTATGGCCAACTTTTTGGGCGTTATGGCTGGCTTCTGATAGTTTTCCTAGTTTCCATTTACTCATCGTTTTTTCATTGGGAGTATTCATTATGCGCAGTGCAGGCTGTGTTATTAATGATTACGCAGACCGTCATGTTGATGGAAAAGTTAAACGCACAGCCCAGCGCCCACTAGTTTCTGGCATGATGACCAGTCACCAAGCTTTAACCTTATTTGGTTTATTAATTGGTGCAGCGCTTGGATTAGTGTTGACTTTGTCGTGGTTTACTATCGGTTTGTCGGTTATTGCGTTGTTATTAGCGGCTTGTTATCCGTTTATGAAACGATATACCCATTTACCACAAGTAGTTCTTGGCGCGGCTTTTAGCTGGGGAATGATCATGGCATTTGGTGAAATTCGTGGCGAAATCACCTCAGTAGCTTGGTTACTCTTTTTCGCAAATTTATCGTGGACAGTAGCTTACGACACTATGTATGGCATGGTTGATCGTGATGACGATGTTTTGATTGGGGTTAAATCTACGGCTATTTTATTTGGTCAGCATGATAAACGAATTGTCGGTTTATTACAGTTAATAACATTAGCACTATTGTTTACTGTCGGTGAATTACAAGCTTTTGGGTGGCCTTATCAATTATCGTTAGTGATTGCGGCAGGTTTTTTCTGCTATCAACAAATGTTAATTGTCAATCGTGAACGCCACGCATGTTTTCAAGCGTTTTTGAATAATCATTGGGTTGGTTTAATTATCTTTGTAGGTATTTATATCGAATACTTATAAAACTGTTTTTCTCCAAGGTATTGTCAAAGCGATTGCTCTAACAATACCTGTAAACTGCCATTATCGAAGAATACTTTGTAACACCGCGATATCCACTAAATTATTTACCGAAGTTTTCAGTGCGTCTAAACGGCTGGTTGAAATAATATTGCCATGCTCATCTTTTGCGATAAATTCTTGTTCAATCATGGCATTTATTAAAGTCATTTGTATTTTTTTATCAATGAATTCAGGCGCATGAATATTATTTAACACGGATAATCGTTTGGCGATTGCGACGACTTTCTCACAAAGATCATTTTTACTAATTGGCGAGAGTCGTTTGATGAGTGTAGTAATAATAGCGAAGCGTTGCAGTGTTTCATCAGCACATTCAGACAATAAATTGAGCTTACTTAATGTGTCATTATCACCATTAATTGACCAAAATCCTGCCTTGCTTTGTTTGGCCATGTCGAGTTGTGACAATGCTAAAAGCACTTGATTAATTTGCAGCGTAATTGTGTTCGCCTCTTGCCATAAAAACATATCTTGCTGAAGTAACGATAGAATTTGCTGAACTTGTCCATTAAGTTCTGTTTCGTTAATTTTTGCGGTGCGCGATAAAATTCGACAAACCAAAGCTGGTAATAGGTAAGTGTGTAAAATATTATTGCGGTAATAACGCATTTCTAATGACGCAGATTCGTTTAGCGAAATAATGTCACCAAAGCTATCGTGATCGACTGTTACTTTATTGAGTGCGATAGCGTCATCAAGTAATTGGGTACCGTTTTGCTCTGGTATGGTTAATTCATCGCTATATGGCGCTAATCGTTGAATAGCAAGGAAAAAATCAATTTGAGAAGCAAGTTCAAGGCGAGACAAGGCTTTGTTTTCAGAAGCATGCAAGATTAAAGCAATTAATGAAACACCATTTAATGCCGCGCATTTGTTAATAGCAACCATTACTTTATCGGCTAAAATATTAACATTTGGTGTTAGCCAAGACGGTTTTTGAGGATCGATAGCATCGATGTCTTTTTTCCAATCTGGCACATGTTCATTAAGGAATTGATTAATGTTGATTGGCGTACCAAAGTTTACATAACCTTTGCCATAATTTCGTAAGTTTTTAATTGCTTTAAAGACACCGAATATCGATTCGTTTTTCTTTTGGCTGCCACTGAGCTCTTTATGATAAGTGCCAACTTCCATAACGTGTTCGTAACCTAAATACACAGGCATTAAAGTCAATGGTCTATTAACACCCCGTAACAAGCTTTGAATAGTCATGGCTAACATGCCAGTTTTGGGTTCTAACAATCGTCCGGTTCTGCTGCGACCACCTTCAGAATAATATTTAACGGAGTAACCACGCTCAAACAATAATCCTAAATATTCGCGGAAAATAGTGGAATACATGCGATTACCGCGAAAGCTTCGACGAATAAAAAACGCCCCAGCTTTTCTGAAAATAGGACCTGCAGGCCAAAAATTTAAGTTGATGCCTGCAGCAATTCTAGGGGTAACTAAGCCTTGCTGATAAATAATATAAGTGAGTAACAAATAATCCATGTGGCTGCGATGACAAGGCACGTAAATGATCTCGTGACCTTCGTCGGCTAATACTCGTAAAGTTTGTGCATTATTGACTTCAATACCGTTGTATAAGCGATTCCATAGCCAATTAAGCACGCGTTCACCAACCCGCACCATAGATTCGCGATAATCACCGGCAATCTCGTCCATAATTTCCAGTGCTTGTTTTTTTACTTTTGCTTCACTTAAGCCTTTCGTTGCTACTTCGTCTTGAATGAGACGCATAATTGAAGGGTTTTTAAACAGCGTTTTAAACATTTGCTGGCGATGCATTAAGCGTGGCCCAGTTGCTGCTATTTTTTGACGATGAAAATGAAAACGAGCAACGCGCAGCAATTTACGCGATATGCTTTCATCGGTGCCATGTTTGTCTGCCATATAACGAAACGAGAGCGCTTCACTAAAGCGGACTAAAGTGTTCCGCCCAAGGAACAAAACAATGAAAAATTTACGCAGCCAGTTTGGCGATTCTTGATCGGCCAAAATAGTGCCGACATTAGCATTGTTTTTTTCAACCGTAGGCTTTCGCCCCCAAACAAGGTTCACAGGGAGTAATTGCACATCTAACTCAGCATCTTTTTGGTGTTCTTTTAAAATGGCTAAACCAAGTTGTTCAGCGCCAGCTTTTCTTGATTGTTGATTACCAAATAAACGACTAGGTTTTTCTAAACATAAAGTGCGATCAAAAGTTTTGCCGTTGATGGTGACTTTTTCTAAGGGATCGGGAAAGTTTAATTTTTTACAGGCCTTTTGTAAGGTCAGTAAGTCACTTGCCGACTGATGCCGAACAACATAAAAAATTGGTTTTTTACTATCCCCTTGCTTTTTTTCGAGTATATTATCCGCAACTATTCGGCAATTTACCCATAATTTTATTGGGAAGCTTAATAGAAAATAAAAAAATGGTCTAAGTGCTAACATCTTGTTTTGCTCACCTTTATCAGAATGTTGAGTTTAGCAGCTTTCATTAATGTTGTCTTTTGTCAGATAACGAATGAAAACCATTAACCACACAATAGGAAGTAATGTGAAAAAAATAGCGGTATTTGTTGATGTACAGAACATCTATTACACCACGCGTGATACTTTTCAACGTCAATTTAATTATCGCAAGTTTTGGCAGGAGTTAATGGAGCAAGGGGATGTTATTTTGGCTAATGCGTACGCCATTCAGCGCAGTGATGACGCTCAGCATAAGTTTCAAAAAGCGCTCAAACATATTGGTTTTGAAGTAAAACTTAAACCATTTATTCAGCGAAGCGACGGCTCTGCTAAAGGTGATTGGGATGTTGGTATTACTATTGATATTTTAGAAGCGGCACATGACCAACAAGTTGATGAAATTATTCTACTTTCAGGTGACGGCGATTTTGATTTATTACTGCAAAAAATTCATCAGAAATATCATGTGAAAACGAAAGTTTATGGGGTGTTAGCCTTAACGGCAAATGCGCTGATAAATACGGCTAACGAGTTTATTCCGATAGACGAATCCTTATTGATGTAACTTCAGTCATGGCAAATCGTGTTGTTAAGATTGTTCTTGTGAAAGTTTGGTGATGACGTTTTCTCGCATCTCTTCAACTTGGGCAACATCTAGGTCTAAAAACTCGACAATGGCTTGCTCTACCATTTGCCATTCTTGTGTGTTTGCATCGCCATGCAAAATGCCATCGGCTGCAGAACGGGCGAGTTTTAAAATGGCTAATAAGAATAAACTCGCACAGCTCAGTTCGTTTGACTCGAATATGCCATCAACGTCATGGCAATAATAAATGACTTGCAACAATGCTTTATTTTGAAGGTGTTTTTTATTTCGGGTGTCAGTTTTAGACTAAAGCAGTGTTTTTATTTGTACTGTTTAAGGGTGTTTTGCCATTGACTATTGTCTGCTAAAGCATCGATGATTGGTGAGATATGTCGATAAACTCCAGCTAATTTTTTAGGGACTAATATTCGTCGTTCATAGCTATCGTGTGGCTTGTTAGATAGATGAAAATTGCCAGACCAGTTATTTGTTTTAACCAGATAATCAAACGTTGAGCGGCTAATAATTGCTGTATCAATACGTTTGTTTAATAACATGCTAAATAGATCTACCTCGCTACTGGTATCGACACGGACAACTTTTTTGTCTTTGACTAACTCATTAATACCAAAATAGTAAAAAACCACGAACGCCGCCAAGAATTTTACCATTGAACGAATGCTGATCTTGATATTCAAAAGCTTGTGACGATAACGAGACAAACTCATCTTGATCAAGAAATACAGTGTCTGTCCACAGGTATTTAGTTTCTTGTTTATCGTTAAACCACACAGGATTTACACCCAATAATATACCGTCCATTTCCTCTGTGGCTAATAAACGTTCAAGGCGCTTTCGTGGGACATAAACGGTTTCAAAGCGATAGATATCACTTCGGGCATTTAATTCAGCAGTAAAATCAAAATATAAACCTTTAGAGCGATCTATATTGGTCACAAAGGGAGGTTTAAAGTGATAAATATAAACAGTGACCAGTGTTTTTTCTTTCGCATTGGCAAAGAGAGACAATAATAGAAGAAATAACGCCAATGCAGCTTTCATTTTTAATCGCAAAATAATATCCATATCGTATAACTATAGCGGTTTTGAAAAAAATCTCTTATAAATTTTTTGATGTAAGACAAAACTGTGAAAGGGAGATAAAACATCTTATTAGTGCTCAAATAGCAATTCTCGCTATACTAAGTGTAAGACAACTCGTTTAAGTGTTATATGTCACTCGAAAAAATATCACAGCAAATTTCATCGTCGAATAATCATCAAGGCCCACCTGTTGAGTTATGGGATCCGCCGTACTGCGGTGAAATTGATTTGGTGATTAAAGCAGATGGAAGCTGGTTTTATAATGGCACCATTTTTAAACGTCAGTCATTAGTGAAGCTGTTTGCATCTGTGTTAATAAAAGAGCAACAGGATTATTACTTAGTGACTCCTGTAGAAAAAGTAAAAATTACGGTCGAAGATGCGCCATTTTTATTAACCAAATGGCATTGGCAGGATGATAATCGCTCGAGCATGAAAGTGGCGACTAATTTAGGTGATGAGTTTGTCTTAGATAGTGCTCATCCACTCACTATTTCAGATGATCAAGGGTTATATGTGGTGGTGCGGCGTAACTTAGTCGCTAAGGTTCACCGTAATGTTTATTATCAATGGGCAGATATCGCTATTGTGAAGAAAATTGCTGGCAAGACCGCGCTGATTTTTACGAGTAACAATCAAGAATTTGTTCTGGGTTACTGTGATTAATGTATTTATTGCTTACAAATTTTTTTCTTTTATCGCATTAAAGAACCTTTCGTATACTTTTTCATATTCTCCTGATTGTTTGAATTTTGCTAAAGCAACATTGAATTCATCACAATCTTGTTGATTATTAAATCCCATGTGGCTATAAGAAGGTTCGAAGATATTGTGAATGGTATAGTCTTGGGCATTAAACTTGCCTTGAGTGATATTGTTTAGACTGTCGAAAAAAATATATTTATCTCCGACACTGACATCAGCCATTTTAGATTGGAGAATTCTCGCTTGTTCTTTCGGCTGAGGTATTTCTTGATAATACGTGGTCAGTGCCATGGTTTTTTCAAATTCAGGCGCGAGTAGCTTTTTAGCTCGCTGAAAAGTTACCACTGACAAGCCTTGTAAGTCTTTTATTTCATTGATTTTAAGACGATCTGTTGTGCGGCTAATCGCCACGTCAGAATAGCGAAATATAGGTAAACTGATGCAACCGTCAATTTCACTATGAGCAAATATATTGGCTACGCCATCAACCTTTTTTTCATTCAACGCGACTAACAAACGTGAATTAGAAAACATATATTGATAGTTGACAGTAATGTGCGGCAAGTAGGCGTAAACACCATCAATCAGTTCTTTATATAAAGCGGGTTTATTGGGCGTTGAAAATAGCGGCTCAAAATTGCCAAGTGCTATAACAAGCTCATTTGCTTGTAATTTTGATGAGCTAAAAACTAACTCTATTGTCAACAAAAGCACAATTGAGTTTTTAAATAGTGTTAGCTTCATAATTCTGACTTTATTTTTATTAACGGTCTTTTGTTATTTTTCAGCATATAAGCTCTGATTATTCATCATAGAAAAACATAGGTTAACTTACAGTATAACGCTAATATGAAATTATGAAGATGTTGCTCAAATTAAATTACTCGTGAAAAACGTTGTTGATTGATATGCTGCTTCATATAAGCATCGAAACTCATACAGATAATACGAATCAGCAAACGCGCTTTTTGATCAACAATAATCTCTTTAGCATTATTTATGACAAGCCCATCGGCAATAAACGTATCGAGTAGGGGTAAATCTTCTGAAAAATAATCATCAAAATCAATTGCATATTTATCACTGATAGACTTTTTATCAAGGTAAAGATTACACATTAATTCTCGGATCACTTCGCCACGAATAATATCGTCTTGATTTAAGCTGATGCCTTTTTCTTGTGCGTGGCCATGGTCATCAATCGCCTGATAATAATCTTTTAACTCTTTGATGTTTTGACTGAAACTGTTGCCAATGGCACTAATAGATGACACTCCTAAGCCTAATAAATCGCAATTGCCTTTAGTGGTATAGCCTTGAAAATTTCGATGCAAGGTGCCATTTTTTTGAGCTATGGATAATTCATCGTTTGGTTTTGCAAAATGATCCATACCTATAAAGTCATAACCAAAACCACATAAGGTTTCGATAGCAAGTTTCATTAACGCAAATTTTTCTTTGACGCTTGGTAACCATTCATCACGTAATTTGCGTTGTGCGGCAAAGCGGCTTGGTAAATGTGCGTAACTGAATAAGGAAATTCTATCTACATCCATTTCATGGGCTTTATTAAGCGTACGAGTAAAGGTTTCCAAGGTTTGGTGCGGTAAACCATAAATTAAATCAACATTAATCGATTGAAAGCCAACTTGTTTCGCATGGGCAATAAATTGTTCAATAAACTCGGTAGATTGCTCGCGATTAATGGCTTTTTGTACTTTTTCGTCAATATCTTGAACACCTAAACTTAAGCGGTTAAATCCTAAATTCCATAAATGTTCAGCAAGATTGATTTCGATTTCACGTGGGTCAATTTCAATGCTCATTTCTACCTGATCAGCAAAGGTAAATTTGTCCTTGAGTAAAGCAACTAACTTGGTAATTTGCGGATGTGTAAGAAAACTTGGTGTGCCACCGCCCCAGTGTAATTGTTTTACCGTGTAATTTTTAAATAAGGGCGCGCGTGAAGCAATTTCTTCAGCAAGATATGCTAAGTAAGTATCGGCTTTATCACGATGGCGAGTAACTATTTTGTTGCAACCACAGTAATAGCAAAGTGAATGACAAAATGGAATATGAACATAAAGTGATAATTCTCTATTGCTTGAGTTTTCAATTGCTTGAATGAGATCTTGATGACCAAATTGCGCATTAAATTCTAACGCTGTTGGGTAAGATGTATATCTAGGCCCACTGGTATTGTATTTATTTAATAAGTTGCCATCAAAAAATTGATCAGTTTGCATTGCGTTTCCTTATCACGTTAAGGCAATAAGTTTACGTGATAAGCAATGAAGAAATTTTGATCAAGCGCAAATGAAAGTGATCTTTGTCACATTATGCGCAAACAAAAAATGTGATTTAAGATTTGCTTGTTAACGCACTGATCCTTTCTGTTGCGTAGTTATGTAAGAGCTGCAAATTTTCATGAACCGATGGTTGGAGGCGTGCTTCGACTTTTGTACGTTCTAAATCGAGCTTCATACGTTGCCTTTTTTCTAACTTTTTACGTTCTTCTCTAATTGGCATATGTTTGATGGCATTGTATAACTCAAAAATCGCAGGAAATTGTAAATGCAGCTCAGAGCTAGTTTTAAGCGAGTCGAGCAAAACACTTAATCGCCAACAACCTTCAGAGATATCGCATTGTTCTTCTTTCATCGCGCGAACGATAATAACAACACTATCAAGTACTTTTTTATCATGTTGATAAAGTGCTTCTTGATGAGCTATTTCAGCTTGCTGCTGTTGAGCGTTTTGCTTTTTTAATTGCGTCAACAGTTTGAGGGCATACCAAGCAAGGGCAATCACAATCACTACAGCTAAAACAATTAAATATCCCCACGGGTTGCTAAACATTATTCAACCTTATTCAAAATCAGAGAATGTACTGTTGTCTAATTTATCCCACAGTGCATCTTCATCTATATCTTTGGTATTTTTTGTTCGCCCAGACTGCTCAGATGCTTCTGGCTCATCTTCATCATCGCTCCAACCGAGTTGTTCACGAAGCTCTTGATGACGATCCATTTTCTCATTGAAATAAGCTACTTCATCTTTACTTAATGGCTGATCTAATTCTGCTTGTTTAAAATATCTTGCAGTTTCGCATCGTCTTCAATCGCGTATAGCTCTTGCTCTAACGCAGAATTATTATCGATAACTTTAACTGCTGCAATGGGGGAGTTTTTCGCTTTAGCTTTCACTGCAGGTGCTTTTTCCTGACTAGGGTTGGTAGTTAAAACAATAGGTGTTTTGCTACCAATGCGCGGATCTTTTTGAGAAGTTGAAGCTTGTCCTTTTTGATGTTTATTTACCGCTTCTTGTTGGCGATTGCCAGCCGCTTTTCCTTTGAATTTTTTAGGTTTTTTATCCGCAATTTCAACCGTTTTTTTCTTGTCTTCTTTGATTGAGCTGCGCGGTGCAACACCAGGTTTTCTTGATTTTTTGTGACGAGTCATATTAATGCGTAATAAAATTAAAAAGGTATGGCTCTATTTTACGTTAGTTTCATTGGAAAGGTTAGTAGTGTTGATGTTTCTTTTATAAATTATTAAGAGATGGAAAGAAAAAACGATGGCAATGCCATCGTTTTAGGAGAATAGTGTTGCTGTTTATGTTCGCAACAATTTTGGTTCCAATTCTTAAGTGGTTATCCCAACCTATTAGCACAATCCCTGTAATTTCTAGCAATATTCCTGTTGTTATTTATAGCTTCCTTGGGTTTTTCTTTTTCTCGGTCATCCTAACGCTTTCTTGGTCTATCCTTAACGTCCCCCCGGACAAATAAATCATCTTCCTGATTGTAAAGTAATCATCCTTATTCTAAATAGTTCATATTCTGTGAATATATATTGCTTTCCTTGCAACAGCATTCCATTTTATGAAGGCTACTTTGTAGCTGGTCAATACTCTACCTAAGAAATTAATTGAAGCAAGTGATAATGTTCAAATAATTTAATTATGATTCGTTCTTTATTTGTATCTTATTGTTTATATTCAATAAAATTTTAATCGGTGAAATTTATGGAAAATTTCACCTGATAGGTGGTGGTCAATGTCTTACAAATTTAATGGCTAATATACTACGTCGATTTGATGGTTTTATGTACGAAAGAATTCGTTTATATTTGGATTCTTTCTCTTACTTATTTGTTAAAGTTTCTTACTGGTGCTTTGATAATACAAGGTTTGCAAAAATGAACTCCAAATTTGCTTTGCGCAAAGGCAATGATGTGAACGTTTTGTTATCTGCTTTCTCTATTGCTACTTTACCAACTGAAAAATTACGACCTATTCAAATGTTGCCACATTTTGATTGCCCAGCTGACAATCAATTTGCGATGGTACATTATTTATGTGATGCCAAGCATGGCGGTACTTCAATTTATCGTCATAACCTGACGGGTTATGAGCGAATTAATGAAAGTCGGCAAAGTGAATATCGCCAATTATTAAAACAACAAGCGATAGCAGAAAAACTTCATCTAAATTCCCGTTATATTGATGGCGACACACAACTATTTACGCGTGTTCATGCGCTGGAAGCAAAAATAAATCGGGCAGTGATATATCCTAGTAATGTCCTGCATTCGGGTAATATTCACCCAGAACATGGGCTGTCAGCTTCACCAGCAACAGGACGCTTAACCATAAGTAGTTTTATTGTTGTTAATTGAGGTTATTAGCACACCTTATTTCTACCTGCGGCTTTAGCTTTATATAATTGTTTATCCGCTTGGTTAATGACTTCATCCATGGTTAATTGTTGAGAAAATTGTGCAATACCCATGCTAACCGTAACAGGGATCGATTGTGCATCAAAAGTCATCGGATGGTTTTGAATATTTAAGCGAATTTTTTCGGCGATCACCATGGCATTTGGGGCACTTGTTTGCGGCAAAATAAATAGAAACTCTTCACCACCCCAGCGCGAGATACAATCTTGCTTTCGTAATTGAGCCGTAAAACTTTTAGCAAGTTCAATTAAAACATGATCACCGATGTTATGACCATATTGGTCGTTAATTCTTTTGAAATGGTCTACGTCACACAAAATAACAGAGAAGGGTTCTTTATTGCGCCCAAAGCGGTTGATTTCTTGTTCTAAGGTGTTGCGAGCGAAACGACGGTTGGAGAGTTTTGTTAATGGATCGTAATGGGCTAGTTGCTGATATTTCGACCCCAGATCTAACATTTTTTGATAGGATTTTTCTCGTAAATATTCATATAAAGCCGAAAGGAATGAAACCGTTAAAAAAGCGTAAATTAATCGAAGTTTAAACTCTATTTGATAGCTTGCCTGGGCAGGTAAGCCAGAAGAGCTAAACATAATGGCACTGATAATCACAACAAAGAGAGTAATATCGATTAATCCCCGCTTTAACCCATGAATAAATACCGTGACAGGTGCGACAATAAATATCCATAACGGGCCAGTATTTTCAACTCCGCCACTAAAGACCAAATAGAACATTAAAATGTAAAGAGAGTAGAGTACAATGGCCGAACTAACGGCTAAGTTGTTGAATTTCTTCTGAATGACATAACCGCTAAAATAAACAAAGCTTGCTAAGAACAAGGTTGCAGCTAAAAGCGTGTTGTTATTGAAAGCGGCTATCACAGCCATAGTTCCGCAAATCGACATACCCACTAACGCAAAAAGTGACACCACATGCGATTTTTGATCGTCTAAATCGAATTCACTTTTTAGTTCTGGTCTAGTCAAATTTCTTCCTTAACGACTGCGAAATGAAAAGTCTAGGTTATAACGTTATGCATTAATTAACATATGCGCAATAAATTAATCTCATTAATCCAATATTTGTTTTGATACGTATAACAATAAAGGTATTGCCATTAGAAAGTAGTTATGTTGATAAATATAGTAGGTTTTAACCTGTGCTGGTTTGGATTGGTGTGGTTTGGAAATGATTTTATTCCTTTCGCATGCCTTTTTTTATTAATGCACCTTTATTATTCGAACGTTCGCCGTGAGCATTTACTCATTATTACGATCACTTTTACGGGTATTTTGGTCGACTCGTTATTGTATGGCTTCGGTTTTTATCAGTTTGAACAGCTCGGTCATATTCCATTTTGGTTAATGGTGTTATGGGCTTGTTTTGCAACAACAATTGCACATAGCTTGCACTTTTTGTCTGTATCAAAATGCTGGCAAATGATCGTGGGCGCTA
>DAINNQ010000003.1:0-25963 GCA_036735825.1 Alteromonadaceae bacterium
TGCCAATGTCGCTCAATAGTCGCGCGAGAATAAATATATAACGGCGTGCCGTGAGCTTTAGCAAGTTCACTTACCGCAAAGTCTTCTGCATACAGCTCTGTATTTTTACGATTAAAAAAATCCACAACTAGGGTTCCTGTTGTTCTATCGTTTTATTTTGAATGTTTTGTTCGGTTATTTTAGCTTCAGCTACGGTTTCTGCTTGAGCTTTGTCCTCTTCTTGGTATAAAGGACCCGACATTCCACAACCAGAAAGTGTTAATGGGATCAACACACAAGCCAAAATAATTGAATTTAGTTTACGCATTTTTGATTAATTCGATTTTTTTCCCATGATAGACGTTTTATAATCTGATGACCATCAAATACAAGCTAAACAAAACGGTTTAAACTAGTTTTTTTTCAAAGGGCGAATAAATGAACGATACACAATATAATTTAATGGCGGATGACCTGTTGTTAGCACTCGAAGAAGCCATTGAAGATTGTGGCGTTGACATTGATTATGAAGGCGTTGGCGGTATGTTAACACTCACTTTTAAAAACGGCAGCAAAATCATTATCAACAAACAAGCGCCATTGAAAGAAGTTTGGGTTGCCACGAAATTTAATGGTCACCACTTCCATTTTGAAAATGAACAATGGTTTGATAAACGCGGTGGCGGCGAATTTTGGCAATTTATCTCCGCAGCTGTCAGCACTCAAGCTGAAGCACCTGTCTCTCTTAGCGCAGAATAAAATTAGGATAACTTATGACTCAACACATTGTGCGCATTGCGACGCGAAAAAGTGCTTTAGCATTATGGCAAGCAGAATACGTAAAAGCGCAACTAGAACATTTTCACTCAAATATCGTCGTTGAACTTGTCCCAATGACTACTAAGGGCGATATTATTTTAGACACGCCGTTAGCAAAAGTAGGTGGTAAAGGATTATTCGTCAAAGAACTTGAAGTAGCCATGTTAGAAAATCGTGCGGATATTGCCGTGCATTCCATGAAAGATGTGCCTGTTGAATTTCCTGACGGACTCGGTTTAGAAGTGATTTGCCCACGTGAAGACCCACGTGATGCCTTTGTTTCAAATACCATTAAAAGTTTCAACGACTTACCACAAGGCGCTATTGTTGGCACCTCAAGTTTACGCCGTCAGTGTCAAATCAAAGCATTACGTCCTGATTTAGATATTCGAGATTTACGCGGCAACGTTAACACCCGTTTAGCAAAGCTCGATAACGGTGAATACGACGCGATTATTTTAGCGGCGGCTGGCTTAATTCGTCTTGAAATGCCAGAACGTATTCAAGAATTTATCGAACCTGAAGTGATGTTACCTGCTAATGGTCAAGGCGCTGTCGGCATTGAATGTCGCACAGATGACGCAACCATAAAAGCGCTTTTAGCTCCTCTTGCTTGTGCCAATACGCGTATTCGAGTACTCGCAGAACGTGCGATGAATCGTGCGTTAGAAGGCGGCTGTCAAGTGCCAATAGGCAGTTATGCGGTGATCGAAAATGAAAGCCTCTATTTACGTGGTTTAGTGGGCGCGGTTGACGGTTCACAGATCATCACCGATGAAGTGACTGGTCACTGCGATGATGCTGAAAAGTTAGGACTAGAATTGGCTGACAAACTATTAAGCCAAGGTGCTGATGCTATTTTAAAGCAGGTTTATGCACAATAATTTAAAACTGGTTATCACTCGTCCGCAGAAACAAGGCTTGCATTTACAGCAAGCCTTGCAACAAGTTGGCATCGCTTCTATTTGCCAACCGCTATTGGATTACCAACTGGCGACATCGTCACAAACCATTCGCCAGCACAAACAAGACTTTCAAACTGATATAATTATTTTTGTCAGTGTCGCCGCGGTTAACTTTGCCGATCAAGCGTTAGCTCTTAAGCAATGGATTAATCACCATCAACTTGTAATTGCCGTTGGTCAAACAACTCGGCAAGCACTGTTAGATAAAGAAATTTCCGCCATTTGCCCACCACAGCACACCAGTGAAGGTGTGTTACTATTACCTGAACTGAGCCCAAATAACCTCGATGAGAAAAACGTGTTGATCGTCAGAGGTGACGGCGGTAGAGAATTAATGGCAGAGCAATTATTGCAACGCGGCGCCAAAGTAACATACCTTGAAAGTTATCAGCGCATTTGGCTGAACTTTCCCCATTCATTCAGTGAACAATGGCGCAAAGAAAATATCACTGGCATTATTATTACCAGTAACGAATTATTAAAACGTGTAGTAGACTTAATAGATATTTCGGATAAATACTGGCAAAACACGTGCTTATGGATAGTTGCCAGTGATCGAATTATGCAAACAGCACAGCAACTAGGCTTGCATAATATTATTAATACCAACGGCGCAAATGACCAAGCAATTATCAAGACATTGCTCACTATGGGATCGGATCATGACTGAAGAAAAAAAGCCTCAAATCAGCAATGAAGCAAACAGCAAGGAAACCCCTTCAGAAACAACACCTGAGGTAAACGAGTCAATATCTGAACAAAATACAGCGTCAACCAAAGCTGAGTCCATTAAAACTGAAGTAGAAAAAGTAGAACATAAACAAACCGCTCAACAAGAAAAAAAGAATCTTCATCAAATGAAAGCTACTGCACCAACTCATGAAAATAAATTATCAAAAACAGCCGTTTTAGCACTATTAATCGCCCTAGCGAGTGCCGCGGGCGTTGGCGGTATTCACTATTTACATACCATTGAAAACGCCAATCAGAATGATGCATTCGCACAGCAATTATCAGCATTACATCAGACGAATGAACAAAAAATTAACCAGTTAATGCATGCGCAAAAAAACGCGCTTGAACAACAATTAACCTCAGCATTAGATGAAATATCAAACAATAGCCAAACGCGCATTAGTCAACTTGAACAACAAATTGCCCGTTTAGAGCAAAACCAACCAAGTGATTGGTTGTTGCACGAAGCTGAATATCTTATTCGCATTGCCAGTCGCACGATTTGGTTAGAGCATGATACACAAGCGGCTATCAACTTATTAACCGATGCTGAAGCACGGATAAAAGAGCTTAATGATCCGCACTATTTACCAACCCGACAACTGATCAAAGAAGATATCGCCGCATTAAGTTTGATGCCAACACTCAATACTGAAGATATTATTTTGAGTTTGCTTGCCATGCATAAGCAAATTCCGATGCTCAACGTTGCTATGGCAAAAATTCCTGATAGCCAAGCTAATGAAGATGATCTTGAATTAACTGAAAATGCGGCAGATTGGCGAAGTAATCTTGCCAAAACTTGGCGTAAGTTTCTTGCTGACTTTATCACTGTTCGCAGAAGAACGGGTGATGTAGAGCCTTTAATGTCACCACAATATCAGCAAAACCTTAAAGAAAATCTAGCACTTAAACTTCAACAAGCACAATGGGCGGCAAGTGAAGAAAAATCTCAGCTTTATGTCAAAACGCTTGAAGATATTCAACAATGGCTGACCGAATATTATGATTTAGGTCATTTAGAAACCGCGAAGTTTTTTCAACAACTTCAAGCTTTAAAAGCGGAATTAGTGAGTTATGACTTTCCTGAGCAACTTAAATCACTTAATGCCATTCGAAAACTTATTGCTGAAAAATCTTCCGTTCAAAAAGTTTCGATAATTCCTGCTGAAGCTGTTGATAAAAAGATCACAGAGCAGGAAAAAAACACACCTGAATCTACAGAACCATCTTCAACGTCTGCTGAAGAAGAAGTGATGCCAAGCACTCCTGAAAACGAAACAAAAATAGATAACACCAACGAAAAGAGTGAGGATGCCTAATGAAACGCCTTATTTTCGTTATCGTGCTATTTTTTGTTGCTGTCGCTATTAGCCCTGTTTTAATTGGTGAAAAGGGTTATATCTTGATTGCAATGGGTGACATCACTGTCGAGTCAACCGTAGTCACTGCCAGCATGATGTTAATTGCGTTATTCCTCTTGATCATTCTCTCTTTAAAAATTTTTAAAGGAGGCCTGCGTTTAAGCTTAGGTGCTTGGAATAAAGTCATTTTTGCCAGCCAACGCAAAGGATTACGCAATCTCAACAAAGGTATTGCGGCTTATATTTTAGGAGATAATCAGCAAGCTGAGCATTTATTGGTGAAAAGTGCTGAGCCTTCGAAATTCGAACAAATTGCTTATCTTTTAGCTGCCAGTGCTGCAGACAAACAAGGCTTAACGGCCAACACTAAACATTATTTAGCCCAATTACAAAACCACGAAGATAATGCCAAAGAAATTACCTTAGAGTCTGTTTTAATCTCAACGCAAATATTGATCAACCATGAAGAATATGCCGAAGCTAGACTGTTAATTGACCGTCACCATAAGCTTATCGGCCACGATGACCGTTTATTATCATTAGAAATAGAGCTGAGCCTTATTGAACAGCGCTTTGCTTATGTGGTAGATCAACTTGTCGCAGCACGTAAAAGTAAAATTATCACGCCAGAAAAAATTGAACGTTGGGAAGCGCTTGCTTTTTATGGCATGTTCAATGAACACATTGCCCAACATGATAAAAACGCTTTGCAGACTTATTGGGATAATTTGTCACGTAAAATAAAACAGCGTGAGCAAGTAATTTTTGCTTATTGCCAAATTTTAGCAAAGCACCAAATTAATCAACCGTTAAGTAAATTATTACTGCCTGTGGTAAAAAAAGGCACAAATGATGTGTTACTGAAACAAATGCGAGCTTTACCGTTAACCGCAACGGATGAGCTTATTCAAGCGGTGCAAAAGCATTTACACAGTGACCCACACAGTGCTAAATGGCTAAGTTGTTTAGCGCATTTAGCCGCAAATGCAAAGCAATGGTCGATGGCTGAAAAAGCCTTTCATTCGTTAGTACAATTAGCGGGCAAGCAATACGACAAAACGGATTTGCTAGCTTTTGCCAAAGTGCTTGAGCAACAAGGTCAATTAAACAAAGCTATTGAAGTACTGCATAAAGTCACTGAAACCAATGAGTTAGTTAAAGCGATTTAAAATAAAATAGGGTTTATTGAACCGTTGGATTAACAAACCCTTAGTACAAACTTGAATAAAGACTTAAGTAAAAAACTTTAGTAAAAACTTAGCAAAAATTTAGCAAAAACCTTATTTAATAACGACTCATTAAGCCGCTATTAAATAAGACTCTTGTCTTATATTTTTAGCCTGATATTTATCTTTACGTTTAAACGACCCTTTACCTTTTTTAGCCGTTACCACTTGAACACGATAAGCTTTTGACGTGACCAATGCCGCCAAGAAATTATCTTTTATCTCTCCACGACCTATATCAGTTGGCGAGTTATTATTCAGTGGCGCTTTACTCGCGGCTGCTTTCTTACTTTTCATTTTCGAATGCGTTTTCATCATTACACCTTTATCTATCATTGAGGGCGGTTAATTACCGTACACCGCCTGTGCAGGTTGAGAAATTTCGTTCAATAGTTTATCAGTTGCTGCCACAGATGCACTATCACTATTTGCTAAATCTGCTGAATTTGTTACCACAAAAATAGCGGTATTATTACTCGGTTGAATCATGGTTTTCGCTAACCAAATAGTATTACTACCACTGTCAATCAACGTGCCGCTAACGCTGAGAAACTAAAAAACCACCTCACTTGTATTTCAAGCGGGTGGCTTTAGTCATTCTACTGTTAATAATGTATATGCTTAGCTTGATTCTCTATATGAAAGCAAAAGCATCTGCGTACATATGATCTTTTTTCGCACCTTGAGCAACAAAGTCATCGCGCACAACCGCGATCATATCAAAGCGCCCAGCAAGATAAATATCATAATCGGCTAAATTATTAATATCTTTCATCACTACTTTATGAACCATGCCGATACGTCCTTGCCAATCATCATGTGGCGTTTCGACCACAGGATGAAATTCACCGTCGGCTAAAGATTGAATAATCGCACGCGTTTTATCTAATTCATAACAAGCGCTAGGATCACGTAAGCCCCAATAAACCACCACTTTTCGTTGCGACTTTTTATTCGCTAAATACTCAAACATTGATTTTATGTATGAAAATCCTGTTCCACCAGCAATGAGTAATAAAGGTCTATCACTGTTGGTTTTTAATTCTGCTTTTCCTAGCGGAATTTCAATAGTAACCGTTGAGCTTTCTTTTATTCTTTCAATAACTTGCATTGGATAGCTGTCAGCACCAAAAGCACCAATTTGCAATTCAATTAATTCATCGCATGGCGAACTTGCAATTGAAAATGGACGTTTATCTGCTTCGCTCATGACAAAATTTAAATATTGTCCTGGCAAAAAATCGATAGCTTGTTCAGGTTGTAATAACACTTTATAAACGTATTCAGTTAATGACGTTATTGACTGAACCTGACATTTTACTTCTTTCATTTATTAACCTATTTAGCGAGCTGTGGTTGTTCAACTCTGTTCTGATATTAGTTTGAGTCACTCAATGATATTGAGTTCACTCCATATTTCATCTACTGACTGTTTAATGGATTCATCCATCACTATTGGCTCACCCCATTCACGGTTTGTTTCACCGGGCCATTTGTTCGTTGCGTCCATGCCCATTTTTGAACCTAAACCTGATACTGGCGAAGCAAAGTCTAAATAATCTATCGGGGTGTTTTCTATTAAAACGGTATCTCGGGAAGGATCCATGCGTGTTGTTATTGCCCAAATAACATCTTTCCAATCGCGGGCATTGACATCATCATCACAAACGATCACAAACTTAGTATACATGAACTGGCGAAGAAACGACCAAACCCCCATCATCACACGTTTAGCATGACCCGCATATTGTTTTTTAATCGTCACCACAGCTAAACGATACGAGCATCCTTCAGGTGGTAAATAAAAATCCTGAATTTCGGGAAATTGCTTTTGCAAAATTGGCACAAAGACTTCATTAAGTGCGACACCTAAAATTGCGGGTTCATCAGGTGGACGTCCCGTGTAAGTGCTGTGATAAATAGGATCTTTTCGATGGGTAATATGAGTAACGGTAAAAACAGGAAATTCATCAACTTCATTATAGTAACCAGTATGATCACCATATGGACCTTCAGGCGCCATTTCTTGAGGATCAATATAACCTTCAAGAATAATTTCAGCGGTGGCTGGCACTTCGAGATCATTGCTAATACATTTTGCCACTTCTGTTTTAGCACCTCGCAATAAACCAGCAAATGCATATTCAGACAGCGTATCTGGCACTGGGGTGACCGCGCCTAAAATAGTGGCTGGATCAGCGCCTAATGCAACTGACACGGGGTAATTTTCACCTGGGTTAGTCTTCTTAAACTCATGAAAGTCTAACGCGCCACCTCGATGTGACAACCAGCGCATAATGATTTTATTGCGACTTAATAATTGCTGACGATAAATACCCAAGTTTTGTCTTTCTTTATGAGGGCCTTTAGTTACCGTTAATCCCCAAGTAATTAATGGCGCAACATCACCCGGCCAACATTTTTGAATCGGTAATTTAGTTAAATCTACCTCATCACCACTAAAGACTTCTTGCTGACAAAGCGGTTTTTTGATCAGCTTAACAGGCATGTTAAGCACTTGTTTATATAAAGGTAATTTATCCATGGCATCGCGAAAACCCTTTGGTGGTTCGGGTTCTTTTAATGTCGCCAATAATTTACCAACATCGCGTAATGCTTCAACATTCGTCTGCCCCATGGCCAGTGCAACACGCTCTGGCGTACCGAAAAGATTCGTTAACACGGGAATGGAATTAATATTTCCTTGTTCATCAACAGGATTTTCAAACAGCAAGGCAGGACCTCCCATACGTAATGTACGGTCGCTGATCTCTGTCATCATTAATTCGGTTGAAATCGGTTGAGTTATTCTTTTCAATTGGCCAAGTTTTTCAAGTTGGGCAATAAAATCTCTTAAATCACTATATTTCATGGTCGTTTTTAGAGAAAAATTTTCGCTATTATACTGATTCTGCGTGATAAAGGCATACTAATTCACAAGAGCCATTTATTGATTGTCGGTTTGAGCAGCCATCACTTTTTGATAGGCGGTTTTTATTCTCTCTACCAACTCGCTATCACTTTGATTACTCAAAGCAAAATATAATGACGCAGACAACTTATCGAGATGATAAAGCGCTTTGATCCGCTGGCAATCCACTTTCAAATGCAAGCACGAAAATTGAAAACTTGAATAATTGGTCGGGAATAGATCAATTCGTCCCAACTTCAACATATTGATGCTTTGTGATGGCTTGCTAACCGAATATAAATTCTCAAACCCTAAAGACAATAAGTGCTGCTCTGTTGCACTGTCTCTAATAGCGCCAAATCTGAGTTTTTTAAGTGCTTCAATGGTAATAGGTTGAGGTAACTTAAGTGTATCTAAGCCAACCAAATAATAATCAAGTCGCATCACACTGCCTATCCATTGAAATAATTCTTCTCGCTGCTCTGTTCGAGCAAGTGAATAAATCATGGTATTAGGCTGAGTAAGCGCAGCGTTATAGGCGCGCGCCCATGGTAAAATTTCAATGGTATAGGGGATGTTAGCTTCTGCTAGTACCGATCTCACTAGTTCGGTGGATGGACCAACCACTTCGCCGTTTTCAACGTACTGAATTGGAAATGTATCTTCGGTGACAACTCTTAAGGTTATTTCTTGTCCATTAGCCACGATACTAACCAAAGCAGTAATCACTAAAAAGGTATGAACACAAAACCTAGACAACATAACAGAGACACTTTCTACAAACTAAAAAACGGGCGCATCTTACAGTAAATATCAATCATTGTCGTATAAAAATTGCACTATTTTTTATTCTACATGTAAACTTTACTTGCATATTCCCTTATTGAGCAAGTTGAACAACCAAGCATAATTTAAGTCTTCTCAAGTTATTCCGTCGTAGATATTTGAATATTATCGTTTTATCTAATTATCGTGATGTGTGCTATATCTTAGTCATAAAAAATTATTCAAAAATAAAGAGAATCCTATGAAAAAATTGTTCATGTTATTTATGCTACTTGCTTTTTACATCAGCAATGCTCAAGCCGCTCCCCAAAATTGTCAAAGTGAATCTCATCGTGCCTTTGACTTTTGGCTTGGTGAATGGCAAGTCACAACAGCTAATGACGATATCATCCGCAAGAGTAAAATCAGTTTAATTAATGACGGATGTACACTCTTAGAAGAATACCGCACACCTTCAGGTTACCAAGGTAAAAGCCTGAATATGTATGATGTTCAAACAAAGCAATGGCACCAAACGTGGACAGATAATTCAGGCTTGCTATTAATTTTGCAAGGCCAGTTTCTTAACAATCAAATGGTACTTGAAGGGCAAACATTACAAAATGAACAAGTTATTTTGAATAAGATCACTTGGACAGCAAATAAAGATGGTTCGGTTCGTCAACACTGGCAAACAAAGCCTGCCAAAGAGGATAATTGGCAAACAGCATTCGATGGTCTTTATCAAAAAGTAAAATAATCAAAAACTTGAAGATAATCCATAAAAAACGCCAGCTAAATTGCTGGCGTTTGGCATTACTAAAATATTGAATAAAAAAGCTTATTGACGCTTCATCGAGTCAAAAAATTCATCGTTCGTTTTGGTCATCGCTAATTTATCAATCAAGAATTCTATTGCGCCTATCTCATCCATTTCATGCACAATCTTGCGTAAAATCCACATTTTTTGTAATTCATCAGGTTTAGTGATTAACTCTTCACGACGAGTACCACTACGATTAATGTTGATGGCTGGGAAAACGCGTTTTTCTGAAATTTTACGAGAAAGGTGTAATTCCATATTACCTGTACCTTTAAATTCTTCGTAAATCACTTCATCCATTTTCGAACCTGTTTCAACCAATGCCGTAGCAATAATCGTTAAGCTACCGCCTTCTTCGATGTTACGCGCTGCACCAAAAAAGCGTTTTGGACGATGTAAAGCATTCGCATCAACACCACCAGTTAAAATTTTACCTGATGATGGGATCACCGTGTTATAAGCACGCGCAAGACGAGTAATTGAATCAAGTAAAATTACCACATCTTTTTTATGTTCAACTAAACGCTTAGCTTTTTCAATCACCATTTCAGCAACCTGAACATGACGGTTTGCTGGCTCGTCAAACGTTGAAGCAACCACTTCACCTTTAACTAGGCGTTGCATTTCTGTTACTTCTTCAGGGCGTTCATCAATAAGCAATACCATCAATTCCGCATCAGGATGATTATGAGCAATACTTTGGGCAATATTTTGCAGTAATAAGGTTTTACCAGCTTTTGGTGGAGCAACAATCAAACCACGTTGCCCTTTACCAATGGGAGAAGCTAAATCTAAAATACGAGCGGTAATATCTTCAGTAGAACCATTGCCACGCTCCATCGTTAACCGTTGGTTTGGATGAATAGGTGTTAAGTTTTCAAATAAGATCTTGTTACGTGAATTTTCTGGCTTGTCAAAATTAACTTCGTTAACTTTAAGTAATGCAAAATAGCGCTCGCCGTCTTTAGGTGGACGAATTTTACCCGCAATGGTGTCACCTGTGCGCATACTGAAACGACGGATCTGGCTTGGCGACACATAGATGTCATCTGGACCTGCCAGATATGATGAGTCTGCTGAACGCAAAAAACCAAAACCGTCTTGTAAAATTTCTAAAACACCACCACCAAAAATATCTTCTCCACTTTTAGCGTGTGCTTTTAAAATGGCAAAAATAATATCTTGTTTGCGGTTTCGAGCTAAATGCTCAAGCTTCATTGTTTCAGCTAGTTTTACAAGTTCACTGATGGATTTTTCTTTGAGTTCGGTAAGATTCATAATAGAGGTTCTTAGATTTATTACGTTGTTTGAATATGCCTAAATGACATGAAACGGATTGAGTATGATTGTTGAAATGCTATTTCTATTGAGTAGTAAAGTTAGCATTAAATTACTAGCACGTAAAGCAACATTAATTGACTTATTATTTACAGTATACAAAAAGGCTCGTTAAAACGAGCCTTTTATTGATTAAAGATGTCCGTCAATGAACTCTTTTAATTGCGTTTTTGATAAAGCGCCTACTTTCGTGTCAGCAACTACACCATCTTTAAACAGTAATAAAGTTGGAATACCACGAATACCATACTTAGGTGGCGTCGCATCATTTTGGTCAATATTTAATTTACCAACAGTAACTTTATCTGCGTACTCTTCTGCAATATCGTTTAACAATGGCGCAATCATTTTACATGGTCCACACCATTCAGCCCAAAAATCAACCAAAACTAAACCTGAGGCATTTAATACATCAGCTTCAAAGCTGTCATCTGATAACTGAACAATTTTATCGCTCATTTTTCTCTCCGTTAATGATGGCATCTAACGCCAAACTTTTCAGGATTATACCCGCATCAAATTTAATTACCAATATTGATAATAATTCTATGTAAATTATTTCAGAATACAATATAAGTTAATGTCTCAATCTCGCCTGAATAGACCTGACTAATGCCATTGTGATTTTGGTTTTTAATGTTATCGATAATAATTGTCTCGATAAGATAGATAACTGTTTTTTATTGCCCCACTAACCTGTTAAGCTAGAGGCTATGACAAAAACACATTTAACAGATACAAAGTTCACAGAGCTTGACCTAGCACCACAAGTAGTTGCTGGGTTAAATGCCATGGGCTTTGAACAGTGCACTTCAATTCAAGCGAAGTCTTTACCTATTCTTTTGCAAGGAAAAGACATTGCTGGACAAGCACAAACAGGTGAAGGCAAAACAATTGCCTTTCTAGCTGCCACTTTTCATCGTTTATTGCAAAACGAAGCTAAAGACAAAAAACAGCCCCGCGCTTTAATTATGGCCCCAACCCGTGAACTAGCGATTCAAATTCACCGCGATGCTATTGAAATGGCAAAAACCACAGGCTTACGTCTTGGTGTTGTATATGGTGGCGAAGGTTATGATAGCCAACGACAAGAACTTGAACGTGGTGTAGATATTCTCATTGGCACCTGTGGCCGATTAATCGATTACATGAAGCAAGGTATTTACAATCTCAATCAAATTGAAGTTGTTGTTCTTGATGAAGCTGACCGCATGTTTGATTTAGGCTTTATTAAAGATATTCGCTACATGTTTAGACGCATGCCTGCAGCTACTGATCGCTTAAGTATGTTGTTTTCAGCTACCTTGTCTTTTCGCGTAAAAGAATTAGCGTTCGAGCACATGAATGACCCTGTCAGTGTTGAAATTGAGCCCGATCAAAAAACTAATGTTCGCATTTCTGAAGAGCTCTTTTATCCTTCCAATGAAGATAAAATGAATCTTTTGCAAACATTGATTGAAGAAGAATGGCCAGATAAAGCCATTATTTTTGCCAACACTAAACACAGCTGTGAAAATATTCATGCTCACCTTGAAGCAGATAAAGTACGCGTTGGCTTACTTACTGGTGATGTAATTCAGAAAAAACGCTTAAAGATTTTAGAGCAATTTACCGCTGGTGATCTTGATGTTTTAGTCGCAACCGATGTTGCCGCTCGTGGATTACATATTCCGCAAGTGACCCATGTCTTTAACTACGATTTACCTGATGACTGTGAAGATTATGTTCATCGCATAGGTCGAACTGGAAGAGCTGGTGCTACAGGTCACGCCGTGAGTTTTGCATGCGAAGAGTATGTATTTAATTTACCCGCGATAGAAACGTATATCGAACACACTTTACCCGTAAGTAAATATGATCATGAAGCGCTGATCACTGATTTTCCAAAACCTAAGCCTCGTCAACGTCGCCATAAACCTCATAATGGTGGACAAAATCGTGGCAAAACCGGCGGTCATTACAACCGACGTTAGTAAAGGCAAAAGTAAAATAGGCTAAAGATCAATATGTCGATGTTGCGTAATGAAGAATTGAAATCTTCGCCGCTCTATGCGGTTATCGATTTAGGCTCAAATAGTTTTCATATGTTGATCACAAGACAACTTGCCGATAGCGTGCAAGTTGTCGACAAAGTGAAACGAAAAGTGCGTTTAGCTGCAGGTCTTGATGAACAATTCAACCTAAGTAAACGCGCAATGGCAAGAGGCTTTGAATGTTTAAGTTTCTTTGCTGAGCGTTTACAAGATATTCCGAAAAGCAATATTCGAATTGTCGCCACGGCAACCTTACGTCTTGCCCAAAATCGTGACGTATTTATCACTAAAGCCAACCAAATTTTAGGTCACGAAATCACCTTATTATCGGGTGAACAAGAAGCTCAATACATATACCTCGGAGTTGCTCACACCAGTTGTTGTGCTGCTAAACGGTTAGTGCTCGATATTGGTGGAGCCAGCACTGAGTTAATTGTTGGCTCTGGTTTAAAAGCCAAAAAAGTGCTGAGCCTCAATATGGGCTGTGTCACTTTCAATCAACAATTTTTTAAAGACGGGAGCTTAAACGCTCACGCTTTTGATCAGGCGATAGCCCAAGCTAAAAGTTTGCTAGCACCTCACGTGCAAAGTTATTGTGATATTGGCTGGCAAACAATATTAGGGGGTTCAGGCACCATGCAAGCGCTGGCTGAAGTATTGATTTTTAATCATCAGCCAACCTTAATTAGTCAAGCCTATTTAACACAGTTCAAACAACAGCTCATTGATTGCCAAACTATTGCTAATATTAAGATCAAAGGGTTAACGAGTGAGCGTACGCCAGTTATCGCAAGTGGTTTAGCCATTTTAATTGCAATTTTTGACAGTTTTAACATCGAACAATTACAACTTTCTAGCGGCGCGTTAAGAGAAGGTTTGTTATATGAAATGTTGCCCTGTGATGCCAAAGTCAATATTCGTCAACGCACTATTAATTCATTAATGCAGCGCTATCATGTTGATACGCACCACGCAGAAAATATTAAACATTTAGCTATTTCATTATTTGATAGTTTTACCAATGTTTGGCAACTTGAAAAAGACAACAGCTATCAAATTTTGCTCGCCAGCTGTCAATTACACGAAATCGGCTTGCTTTTAGAATTCAAACGTCATCAACAACATAGTGCCTATATTATTGAAAATGCCGAATTACCAGGATTTGAACAAGACGACCGTCAGTTATTATCTGCATTAGTCAAACTCTATAAAGGCGATATTGATATCAATTTACTCAATTCTCTCGCTTTTGAAAGCCAAACCACTTATCGACTTTTAGCGATATTGCGTTTAGCCGTGATCCTTTGTCGTCGCAGAAAAGACGATCTTGTGCCGACCTACAAAGCCTCAATAGCTAATGATGAAATAAATTTATGCTTATCAGGCGACTGGCTTAGCCAGCATCCGTTAATTGCTGATGAACTTATGCAAGAAAACAATCATTTAAAAGGCTTGTCTTTACAATTAAATACCTTATGTGAAATCTGGTAAATCATTGTATAACAATGGAAATAAACAATTAGCCCGAAAGTATGTTGCTTACAGATTTATTAAGATTGATTTTTCGACGCCCAAATATTGGTTATTAAAACAATCGCTCCGCCACAAAGCATGATTAAGCTCAGCGATTCATCAAGTAGTAAATATGCCGCCACAATCGCGTAAATGGGCTCCAAGCTTACCGCCAAACTCGCGACCTGCGCTGAAATTGTTTTTAAAGAAAAATTAAACAATGAATGCGCAAAAGCAGTAAAAACAACCCCCAGCAAAATTAAGATCAACCATTGTTGCTCAATGACTTCAACAGGATTCATCATTAACAAAGGTATTAAACAAATCGCGGCAAAGCCATTTTGATAAAAAGCGACATTTTTTGCCGAAATATTAATCACAAATTTTCGATTCATTAACGTTAATAAAGCAAATGAAAGCGCTGATAACACTCCCCAAATGACACCTTGTAACACATTTTGCTCAAACGCACCTTGAGGCAAAATAAGATAAATACCCGCTAAGGTCAGCAGTGCTTGCAATAAGGCACGAAAAACAAATTTTTCTTTAAAAAATATGGGCTCAAGAAAACTTACAAATACGGGAAAACTGGCGAAGGTAATTAACCCTATTGCGACTGTTGAAAGTTGAATAGCATGGAAAAAACTGACCCAATGAAAAGCTAAAATCGCTCCTGTTACGGCTAGAGCAACTAAGGTTTTATTAGTTACTTTTAACGATTTACCTTGATAAATCTGTACAAAAATAAACAGGGCTATCGCCGAAAAAAAAGCGCGTCCAAAGACTATATAAGTTGCTGGTAAATCTAACCATTTGCCAAATAACCCTGAAAGAGCAAACAGCAATACCGCGCCATGAAGCGCCAATAACGCTTGTTTTTTTTCAGCTAGCATGTCAATCCAGCAATCGTTATTGATTATCTTCTTTTAACCAACGCGCCACTTGCTTGGCAAAGTAAGTTAAAATGCCATCAGCACCCGCACGTTTAAATGCCAGTAAACCTTCCATGACACAAGGTTTTTCAGCTAGCCAGCCGTTTTGAATTGCAGCCATATGCATCGCATATTCGCCACTGACTTGATACGCATAAGTAGGAACTTGCAATTCATCTTTCACACGACGCACAATATCTAAATACGGCATACCAGGTTTAACCATCACCATATCAGCGCCTTCTTGAATATCTTGTGCGACTTCATGAATCGCTTCATTGCTGTTAGCAGGATCCATTTGATAAGAATATTTATTGCCGCCTTTAATATTGTTCGCAGAGCCAACTGCATCGCGAAAAGGGCCATAATAGTTAGAAGCATATTTGGCGGAATATGCCAAAATTCTCGTGTTAACAAAGCCTTGACGCTCTAATTCTTGACGAATAGCGCCAATACGACCGTCCATCATATCAGAAGGTGCTACAACATCTGCACCGGCTTGAGCATGTGACAGAGCCTGCTTCACCAAAATCTCTTTCGTGACATCATTTAACACATAACCCTCATCTTTGCCGCTTTCACCTAAAATGCCATCTTGACCATGTGTAGTAAAAGGGTCTAAAGCGACATCGGTGATCACACCCAACTGCGGAAATTTTGCTTTTAACGCCCTAACCGCTCGTTGAGCAAGACCTTCAGGATTATAGGCTTCTTCTGCCAGCAAAGACTTTTTATCATCAGGTGTTACCGGGAATATTGCGATAGCTGGTACACCTAAATCGACTAACTCTTGAGCTTCTTCTAACAACAAATCAATGCTTTTTCTTTCGACACCAGGCATTGAAGAAACCGCTTCGCGTTGATTCTCACCTTCTAAAACAAAAACTGGATAAATAAGATCATTGACCGTTAATTGGTTTTCAGCCATTAATCTTCTAGAAAAGTCGTCTCTGCGCATTCTACGCATTCTACGTGCTGGAAATTGACCCAATGTTTTACTCATTCTTGCTCCTAAATGGCGTTTATGATGCCACTAATACTTCTTGGCTGAGCACTTGGTTTCTGCCTTGTGCTTTGGCTTTATACAGCGCTTTATCAGCTGCATCAAAAATATCAACAGGCATGGCATCCGCCTGTTGCTGATAAGTACTCACACCGCAGCTTATTGTTAATGAAATGCTTTCTGATTCAATGGCGAAGCTACGCTGCGCGACTAACTCTCTGATTTCTTCCGCCAATGCCACTGCACCTTTAACGTCAGTTTCTGGCAAAATTAAACAGAATTCTTCACCGCCATAACGACACCCCACATCACTGCTACGGCGTAAAACGGTTTTAATGAGTTTGGCTAAACCAATTAAACAACTATCGCCAGCTGAATGTCCGTAGGTGTCATTAACTTGTTTAAAATGATCAATATCAATAATAACCACACTCAATGGCGTTAAGTTGCGTCGACTACGACGGAACTCAGCTAAAAGTTTCTGATCGTAAAAGCGACGATTATATAAACCCGTTAAATCATCAAGGGTATTTTTTTGTTCAAGTTCTCTATTCGCTTCTTCCAGCTCTTGTAAAGCGATGTTTAATTCAAGCGTACGCTCTTGTACTCGACTTTCTAATTGCTCTTGATCTTCTGCTTGCAACGCTAATAGTTCTTCGTTTGCAATTCGCGATTCCATTGCACTTGCTAACGCTTCACGTTGTGCGGCATGTTTTTCTTTAATTTGTAGTCTTGATTGCCTTGAAAGCAAAAAGACAATTAACAAACCATTTATCCAATAAGCTACACTGAATAACTGCGCATTAAAGTCAATCCAACCAAATTTAGCGATATTAATACTCAAAAATACGGCTTGAACAACCACGACGAAGGTAAACAAAACCGTAAGCTTTTCTTCATTTTTAGCAAAGTGAAGACAGAGCACCAATAATAAAACAAGGGTTAAAATATTAACTAGGTTGCAGATCAATAAATTGACGTTTAATGATAAAAATAGGCTGCCTGCAATGTTTGCTAATAATAACCACAGTACCGCCTGAAAAACCCAATGCAGTTTAGGTCGCTGATATGCCAGTTTAAATAACTCAGTGCTAAACCATAAGAGTGTCATCGCGGATAAAGAAGTTAACAGCGGAAACTCAATACCATGGAGATCGGGGTTGTTAGGGAAAATACTATGCAAATTAACGCCATACATGACAAATAACAGCAAGGTTTGAAAAGTAAAATAGGCCGCAAGTAAAATAATTGTTCTACTATTGTTGGCAATAAAGACACAAAATAGAACCAAAGTAAAAGCAACAAGTCCGCCAATTGCAAACCCTGCAGATAACGCCTTTTTAGCAATATGATCACTAAAAGTTGGGTTAGTTAACACGTTAACTGAAATTTGCTGATGGTCTTGAGCATTTAAATAGACAAATAAACGTATTTTTTTACCTGCCTCAATAAACACTTGGCTATAAATAAGATTATCAAACCTGCGTTTACTTTTTTGACTTTGGGGTATTTGTTCAGAAAACTGAATAAAAAATTGCTGTTCAAGTAAGTTTTCTCCACGTTCGAGCATCACAAAGTAGCTTTCATCAAAGTCTGAAGTGTTAGTTATGTCGACAATTAGCCAGTTTTTTCCTGCTTGAAGAGCAATGTTATTGTTTTTTTGCTTTTGCCAAACCTCATTAGGAAGTAAGAAAACTTCATTTGAAGGTAGAAATGATGCCTGTGGTTGCTGTAATGAAAAATATTCACTTTCGGCCGTAGAAGCAATCGATGCTTCATGGTAAGTGATTGCATTGATTTTAAATTGAAAACCTAACAATAAACACAACAAGAAATATCTCATCGATAAAGTCATTGTTATCTCCCTTTCCAATTAAAGACACGCACACTATTTTGATAGCTATGTGTTAGCACATCTTCAACCGAGTGATTCATCGCTTCTGCAAGTGTTTGTGCCACATAAGGTAAATAACTTGGTTCATTACGGCTACTTTTCGGTTTTGGACGAATCGTTCTGGGTGTTAAATATGGCGCATCAGTTTCTATCATTAAGCGCTCAAGGGGAATATGTTTGACGATCTCGTGCAGCGCTTGCCCTCTTCGTTCATCACATACCCAACCCGTGATTCCAATATACATGCCTAAATCGAGGCAGGTTTTTAATTGTTGAAGATCTCCCGTAAAACAGTGGGAAACTAACGCTGGAATGTTATCGATATGAGGTTTTAATATTTCAAGCCAAGTATCAAAAGCATCTCTTTGATGCAAAAAAAGCGGCATATTCAATTTGCTCGCTAATTCAATTTGCTGTTTAAAGACACGTTGCTGATTTTCAGGTGTTGAAAAATTGCGATTAAAATCTAAACCGCATTCTCCAATGGCTTTTACATGTTCAGATGCTGCAAGCTGAGTCAATATTTCAATAAAGTCTTGAGAAACATGATCAGCATCATGAGGATGCACGCCAGCGGTACACTTTAGATAATAAGGATATTGATGGCAAAGCTTTTCAGCGATGAGACTTTCAGCAACATTAGTGCCGGTTACCAACATACCTTGTATGTTGGCTAATTTTGCGCGCTCAATGACTTCATTTCTGTCTTTATCAAAACGCGCATTAGTTAAATTTACGCCAATATCTATCAAAATACGCTTCGCTATTTTTTACGTTTAACGCGGATCTTCTTATTTTGACCAACTTTCTTTAAATAGATAACACCTAATACACCTTTTGAAAGCTCAACCTCATCACCTTCAGAGAGTTTAATATACTGACCATCTGTTTGGTGCCACACTTGGCCGTTAGTGAAATTGATACGCCATTTTTTACGTGCATCTTTTGATGTTGATTCAACGGTAAAAACAACTTGGTCAATCTCTTGAGCTAATACTTCGGCAGACTTTTCTATATGTTCTTCACCAAAGCTATCTTCTTTGGAGATTGATGCTTCAGGTTGCTTTTGAACTTTCACTTGCTCATTCACAGGTCGTAATGGTGCAGGTGTTGAATGAGGTTCAGTAGCTCTTACAGCAACCGGAGCTGATAAGGTAGTTTGAGCACTATTGAGTGATTTTACTAAGGTGTCATAACACATTAAACGTACTAAACTGTCTTTGGTGCCAGCACATTTATGCAATTCTGACAAGGTATCAGCTTGTGCGGCAAACGATAATAAAATCAAACTAAGGCTAAAACTAAAACTTGTAACTAACTTTTTATTCATTGTGCGTTTCCTCGGAGTGTTCTTCCTCACTCTCTTTATAATAAATGGCGGATATAAAGACACCAACCTCAAACAACAATAACATAGGTACAGCAAGTAAAGTTTGAGAAATAACATCAGGTGGAGTTAATAACATACCAACCACAAATGCACCTACCACGATGTAAGGTCTTTTCTTACGTAAACTCGCTGGATCAGTAAAACCTGTCCAACACATTAAAATAATCACAATCGGTATTTCAAAAGCGATACCAAAGGCAAAAAATAGTTTTAAAACAAAATCTAAATAACTACTAATGTCAGTAGCAATATTGACGCCTTCTGGCGCTACTGAGGTAAAAAAAGCAAAAACAATGGGAAAAACCACATAATAAGAAAATGCGATGCCGCCATAAAACAAAAAACTGCTACCAAACATTAACGGTGCTACGAGTTTTTTCTCATTTTTATAAAGCCCTGGAGCAATAAATGCCCATACCTGATAAAGAATGTATGGCATGCTAATAAATAATGCCAATACAATCGTCAATTTAAATGGTGCGAAAAAGGAAGAAGCAACATCCGTTGCTATCATTTGCCCCCCTTCAGGCATAGTTGCTATTAGCGGCTGAGAAACATACTCGTATATGTCATTAGCGAAATAAATCATCGAACAAAAAACCACTAACACGGCTAATACTGAATGTAATAGTCGTGTACGTAATTCAAGTAAGTGATCAAACAAGGTATGTTGTTTTGTCGAAGAGCTCATTAAGTCTCGTTGTCTTTTTTAACCGTCTCAACTGGATTAGTTGCAGTCGATTGTTTTTTATAAGGATGATATACCGATTCTGCTGCTTCTTTTAACGTTTTTACTGATTCAGCAACTTCAGGAGATAAGTTTTCTAAATTAGATTCTTCTGCTTTTTTGAGATTTGCATGAAGCTCCTGAATTCTAAGCTCTTCAGTTAATTCGGTTTTCACGCTATGACTAAAACTTCTTACACCATTTATCCAACTACGAACGGTTCTAATAGCCACAGGCATTCGTTCAGGGCCTAACACCACTAAACCAATGATGGAAATTAACAGAAGCTCCCAAAAACCTATATCAAACATTGATTACACTTTATCTTTTGATTTTGTTTCAACTGACGATTCTGTCGTTGAATTATCAGATATAGCGTCTGTTTTACTTGAATCTTCATCGCTCACTGCTTTTTTAAAGCCTTTAACGGCAGAACCTAAGTCAGAACCCATGTTGCGTAACTTTTTAGTGCCGAATAATAAAACAACAATGACTGCAATTATCACTAATTGCCAAATACTTATACCACCCATGAAAAAAACTCCTATAATTCAATTGAATCCATTATAAAGTTTAATTTAAAAAAAGCACCATTTAGCCAAGTAAAAGATGAGGTAAAACAAACTTTGCATTACAAGCCAGGTAAATTAATAAAAGATGTTGTATTGGCTGCCTGTGTATTGGTATTGATTCAGCCAAAGATCTTTGCTTGCCCGGTAGTAGCTGAATCCAATTTACCGAAAAACTCTGTAACAAAAAAACCAGAAACCACAAAGCCAAAAGCCCACTCATTACAAGATCCCTGTTTAACTGATCAAGAAAAACAGCAAGATTACCTATGGATGGAAGAGTTTCATCAAACTGTCTCCAATTCAGTGTTTCAATCAGCTGTATGGTTTGATAATTTTTTTATCGATGATAACTCAGAGCAAACAGATCCTTACGCGAGTGCAAGAATTAAATTAGGATGGGAGCCAAAAGCTCGAGATTGGGGAGAGTTCAAAACTCGCTTTCGTATTAAAGTTAAATTACCTCATTTTAAAGATAAGGTTGATTTGATTTTCTCGGATGATGATGATGAAACTAACCAAAGCCATTTGCCATTAGAGTCCGTCAATACTAATCCCCAAGCCGACGAAGAAAAATTTTCTGCATCGGTTAGATATACTCATTCTCAAAATGAACGAAAATTTCTGGCGTCTAGAATTGGGATTTCAGGTGGCGATATTTTCGCGCAAACTAAACACAAACGTCTCTACAGTTGGGACAACACCCATAGCTTCAAATTTGAACCTTCTATTTACTATTTTTTAAATGACGGGCTCGGGGCTAAATTGCTATTAGAGTATAACTATCAGCTCAATGAAAAATCACAATATCGCATCAATTATAGTGTTCGAGCGTCTGAAGAGTTTAGCGGTTTACGTTGGAAACACGGTTTTTATAAATTAACCCAACTCGATCAGCACGCGGCCTCGGTAGCTGGCTTGCAAGTACAGGGTGAACGAAATGGAGAAAGGGGCTTTGTTATCGACAAATATACCTTGAGCTATCGTTATCGTTTTAATGCGTTAAAAAGCTGGTTATTTTTTGAAGTTGAACCTTTTCTAGAATGGCCAGAAAATGAAGATTATAAAACCACACCCGGATTGGCATTAAGAGTTGAAGGATTTTTTTACAAAGAATAATGATAGAGATGCTGATGATGATAAGTCAGGTGAACCGTAGTACCTAAGCCCGAGCTTTGGGGATTTCTTGAGTTGACTCGCCTTGATTAACCAGCTTTCCTGGTCGGCTAATATGATATCCTTGACCAAACTCACAACCTACAGCATGCAACGTATCTAACATTTCTTGTGATTCTATCCCTTCGGCGACCAGTCGGTAACCAAATTTATTCCCTAAATCATGTAATGCTTTAACTAAAGAAATATTATCTTTGTTGGTTTTTAATGAGCGAATAAAACTCCGATCAAGTTTAATAAATTCAAAAGGGTAGCTGTGTAAAAAATTAAATGATGACAAACCTGCACCATAATCATCTAAAGCTAACTTAACACCAAAATCTTTTAGTTTACGTAAGCCTTTCAGTGCTAACTCAGTGTGTTGAGCAAACGCCGATTCATTAAACTCTAAAATTAAACGCTCTGGTTCAATGGTATTAACTTTAATAAGTTCAATTAAGGTGGTTAACTGGTTTGCTTGAGTAAGGTGTCGACCTGATAGATTAATACCAATAAACGCATGTTGATATTCATCACTATTTTGCCAACTCTTTAACTGTAAACAAACTTCTTCAATCACCCAAGTTTCAATGTCGAGGATCATGCCTGTTTCTTCGGCCATAAACAGAAATTCACTAGGCGTTAATAAGCCTTTTGTTGGATGTTGCCAGCGTAATAATGCTTCAAAACCCAGTGTACTTGTCAGCTCTAAGTCTGATATTTGTTGATAATATAATTCAAATTGTTTTTCTTTGATGGCAACACGTAATTCTTGCTCTAAAGTCATACTGGCTATCAATTGCTCACGCATGCTTTCATCAAAAAATACATAGCGGCCTCGACCTAAACTTTTCGCTTGATACATTGCTGCATCGGCATCACGTAAAATTTCGTTAGCGTCATTATAATGATTACGACACAAGGCAATGCCAATACTAGCGTTGGAATAAAGAGTATGACCATTTAAATCAAATGGTTGTTCTATCGCTAAAATAATACGCGAGGCAACATCTTCAACATCGTCTTGAGACTGCAAAGAATCCAGCAAAATAACAAATTCATCGCCGCCTAAACGCGCCAAAATGTCATTATCTCGAACACAATCAGATAAACGAGCGGCAATCTCAACTAAAAATTCATCACCTGCTTGATGCCCTAAAGTGTCATTAATCATTTTGAATCTATCAAGATCAATAAATAAAACGGCAAATCTGTTGTTAGGATGGCGCTTTAAATGTTTTAACGCATACGATAAGCGATCGGAGAACATTGCCCGATTCGGTAGCTTAGTCAAAGCATCATGGTGTGCTTCAAAATATAGTTGTTCTTCCGCTTTTCTACGCTCTTCAATTTGCATGCGTAAATTTAAGTTAGTCGCTTGTAGCTCTTGTGTACGTAAATTGACTATTTTTTCTAATTCTTCTCGGCTTTGCTGAACATCTGCTAATGCTTTTTTGCGCATAATGGCAGAAGCAACATGCTGACTCACAAAGCGAATTAGTTCTAAGTCACTGTAATGATAAGCTTCAGCATTTTGATAATGCTGAATCGCTAAAACACCAATAATATTGCCATGTTCTATAAGCGGACAACCTAACCAAGCATTCGGTAATTTACCTGCTGGGTATGGCAATGAAAACTCTTTGCTATGTATTTCGCCACTTTCGGTTAACGTATGTAACTTTCCTTTAGTAACCAACAAAGGTAAGCCGGTATTAATAGTGAGTTCAGTTAAACCGTTCGCCAATTCTCTAGGTTGTGGATAAACCGCTTTTTCATCTTGGTAATACGGAAACACTAATTGAGTTTTTTCATGTGCCAGCATAGCAATATATAAATTTTTTGCGGGTAGTAAGCTAGCAACTTCAACATGTAATGATTGATAAAAACTATCAATATCTTGGCTCATAGAAGAGAGCTCAGAAATCGCTAACAAGGCTTTATGAGTTTTGACCGCTTTTTGTCGTTCGGCGATTTCTTGTTGAAGTTTTTTGTTTGTGTCTGTTAATTTTTGAGTGCGTTGACGTATATTTTGCTCAAGTATTTCTCGACTTCTAACTCGATCAATTGCCGTGACCAAATGTTCAGCGATAAATTCTAATAATTGACAATCCCGGTCATCAAAATAAAGCTTTTCATCATAACTTTGCAGAGCAATGACCCCGATAACTTGCCTGCCTCTTTTTAACGGCACGCCTAACCAATCAACACATGATGAATTATAAAAAGCTATTTTATCTGCTTTAGCTAAAGCTAGACGTTCAGCTGAACAACAATGAACAGGCTCGCACTCGTCAAAGACCATGCCCGTTAGGCTTTGATGCCAGTGATTTTCATTCAAATGTTCTAATAAACGAAGTTCTTTTGAATTATGACTATAGGTTAGGGTGAGTTGACGGGATTTGTTTAATAAAACGATATGAAAACTATCTGTAATTAATAAGGAAGTAATCACTGATTCCAAGGCGCAATAAAACGACTGCATATCCGTTACTGTACTTGCCAATTCCGACAACTGCAGTAAACCCGATTGCATTGTTTTAACTTGACGATACTTTTTCAGCAATGATTTCAACTTTGGTAGTTGTCTAATCGCTTGTGTATCAGTACTGGCCTTTACTTCCATCTAAGGCTGCCCATTTCATTATTAGTATTATTATTAGCCGATAAGTCTACCAAAATTATCTGGCTTGGCTAGTATTAATGAACAAAAAATATGCACTTTTTTAACTTTTCATTCACTTTATTTTTAATTCAAAAATTTATTGTAATGAATTAGTCCTATGAGTGCTTTGTTCATTAACGTTATTATCAATCACTTATAAAAAAGCCGACCTACGTCGGCTTATTGCTCAAAATGAAGCATCAATCACTAGATTGAAATGCCATTTTTTAATTTATTTAACGCGTTTTTTTCTAATTGACGCACACGCTCAGCAGAAATTTGATATTTATCAGCAAGTTCTTGTAACGTACTTTTTTCGTCATTTAACCAACGAGTTTGAATAATATCTTGGCTACGCTCATCTAAAGCTATCAGTGCATTAGCTAAACGCTTATTGGCATGATTTTCCCAATTTGAATCTTCTACCTGGATAGCTAAATCTGATTGCTTGTCTTCAAGGTACTGTGCTGGAGAAAACGCTCCTGAGCTAGCTGCACTGTCATCATCATCTGAAGATAATTCAAACGCTTGATCTTGGTTAGTCATACGTGACTCCATCTCAAGCACGTCTTTTTCACTTACCCCAAGAGTTTCTGCAACATTAGATATCTCATCATTGCTAAACCAACCTAAACGCTTTTTATTTTTACGAAGATTAAAAAATAATTTACGCTGTGCTTTAGTAGTAGCAACTTTTACTATACGCCAATTGCGTAAAACAAATTCATGAATTTCAGCTTTAATCCAATGAACAGCAAAAGAAACGAGGCGAACGCCTACTGCTGGATCGAAACGTTTTACCGCTTTCATTAATCCAACATTACCTTCTTGAATTAAATCCGCTTGTGGTAAACCATAACCTGCATACCCTTTTGCAACATGAATTACAAAACGTAAATGCGACATAATCAATTCTTGAGCAGCCTGAAGATCGTTTTCTTCACTTAAACGAGTCGCAAGCTCATGCTCACGCTCAGCGGTTAGCATTGGAATGCTATAGGCTGATTGCATATACGCTTCAATGCTGCCGCTATGTGGAACCGTTAGTGCCATCGATTGCATTGTATCACTCATTTATAAAAACCCTTTTCTAAACCTAGCTCGCGATAATAACACGAGCACAATATTTGATCGACTATTTATTAAATACCTTAACGT
>DAINNQ010000004.1:0-14640 GCA_036735825.1 Alteromonadaceae bacterium
ATCATTGACCGTTCGCCAATGATTATTGCCATGTCGAGCTCTGGCAGCGCACCTATCTTACTGCGCATGTTGCGAGAACAAATAGAGAAAACCTTGCCTGACGGTTATGGAAAGTTAGCTGATTTTTCATTTAAATTTAGAGAGCATGTTAAAGCGCGTATTAAAGGCATTAGAAATAGACGCACTTTTTGGGAACAAACTTTGCGCGGCAGCATTGGTAATGCGATTTTATCTGGCAATACCGAACAAGCTGAGCAGCAATTAATCGCCAGCTTAAAAGAAGAAATTGCACCGCCGCAGGGTGAAATTACCTTTATTCACACCTTAGAAGGTAATCCAGATCACCTCACTTTGGCTGCTCACCGAGAAATGCAATTTGCTGATGCGGTTTTTTATGATGAACAAGTGAATGTTAATCTTATTGAATATGTTCGCCGTGACGCAGATAAATTTCCACAAAGCGTTCCCTCAAGTATGTTGATTAATTTTCAGCACGCCATTGAACTCGCTAAAACAGGTAAGAAAATTATTTATTTACTGGCGGGGCATCAACCATTACCCCACAACTCTGCGTTAACCTTAAGCAAGGTGATTTCTAAAGAATTAGTCAGTGGTGCATAAAAAAAGCGAGATGATTCTCGCTTTTTCCATAAACATTGATTTTAGAAACTGTATTTATAACCTAATGTCACACTGCGTGGTTTTCCAACCATGATTGAGCCATGTGTTTTAGTTGACACATATTCTTCATCAAGTAAGTTATCAACATTCAAAATCAGTTCTTGATTCTCACTCAAATTATAATGCGCTGCCAAATCAATAATAGTTCGGCTCGCAATTCGCGCTTCCTGTGAAATACTTCCTTGACCTGCAGCAGTTCTCATTTCAGCCATATACCTAACTAACAAATCACTACGCCAGTTTTCACCAACAAGGCCAGCTGTAAATTGAAATTGATTTTCAGGTACATAAGGTAATTCATCACCTTTATTAACATTACCCCATGTTTCTAATTGAGAGCCAAAACTATTTAAAAACTCGGTTTCAGTGAAGGTATAAGTCAGGTTAATTGGAATAACGAGCTCACCTGTAGAAAACTCATATCCTGTTTTAACTTCAAGACCAGAAACTTCTACTTCACCTGCGTTATATTGATTACCAATATTTTCGTCATCACATCCTTGGCTAGCAGTACAATTGCCATGCATATTTTCATAATCTGAGAAGAAGAATAGTGCTTCACCATTAAATGCAGCTTGGTTATAGCGAAGGCCTAATTCATAGTTAACGCTTTCTTCATTATCAGTGTCTTCATTACCAGGAGCTGGCGGAGCAAAACCTTTTTGTACACCACCTAGCACAATTAATTGATCGTTTACGCGATACGTCACAGCTAATGAAGGCAACAATACATCGACGTTATTCTCTTTATGAGAAGGTGTTTGAATACGGCCACTATCTGATTTACCCCAGTCATGACGCTCTATCGTCATATCTTCGTAACGTAAACCAGCATTAATAATGAAATTACCTGTTGTATATTCATCGTGTACAAACAAAGCTAATGCTTGAGCGCTATCAATACGGTTAGAATCTGAACCTGGCGCTCCAGCACTTGTTTGCTCGAGGGTAAAATCATTTGCTAAAGAATATTTATCAACCCATTGGAAACGATCCATTTCATCTTCGTGATATCTAACGCCAAACTTCACTTGATGATCATTAAAATCTGCGTCTAATGTTGATTGAATACCTTTTGATAAATAGTCTCGGCTATTCGCTTTAACATCAACCGAAATAAACTCTGCAGCCAATAAATTTTTATCAAAATCTGCCGCGGCTTCAATTCCGCCAGCATTTAAGCTTTTGCCATCAACTTTACTGGTTTTATACCAATTACGGCTGAAATCATTATGATAAGCAGAGGTACCTAAAGTGAAGCGTTCAGACAATTTAATGTGATGATTAATTTGAAATTGCTTATGTTCTGTACTCATATTATCAAGCTGCGATGCTGAATAACGTGAAAAAGGATTAGTTTCAAAGTCACTCTGGGTTAAGCCCATATACGTTTCATCTGAATCTTCATCAGAATATTTCACTTTAAATTCAAGTTCTTGATAATATTTTGCATTGCTATCGCTATGAATAAGTACTTTTGCTAAGACATCGTTTTTAATAAAACCACTTTCGCTATCAGTGTGATTTATCTCTTTAAAACCATCTGCTTGGTAATGAAATACCTCAAAAACAGAAGCTACATTTTCACCAGAACCACCCACGTAAGCATGTGCCTTGGCAAAACCATCTTGACCTGCACTGACATTGATTTGCCCAGCTAATTCTTCTTGAGGAATTTGACGCGAAAGTAAGTTAACCACTCCACCTGTTGTGCGAGGTCCATACATAGCACTTGATGTGCCTTTAAGTACTTCAATTTGCTGCATACGCCCAGCTGTGGGGAAATAATATGCTGACGGCGCTGCGTATGGAGCTGGTGCTGCTAAGACACCATCTTCCATAATTGTCACTTTTTCACTTCTATTTTGGCCTGTGCCGCGCATACCAATATTTGGGCGCAAACCGTAACCATCTTCTTCTAAAACATAGACACCAGGAACAGAAGTTAACGTACGCATAATGTCAGTGAAATCAAATTTCTCTAATTCTTTTTGAGAAATCATATGAGCACTTCCTGGCACATCATTTACCGCAGCATCAGAACCAAAAATAGTTAAATGCTCCATATCATCATTATCACCAGCATATGCTGCTGAGCTAAGAGCCGTGCAGACCGAAATAGCAAGTATTGCGGGTTTAAAAAAAGACGTATTACACATGAATAAAACCTATAAAAATTGCGACAACATTTCAATGGATGCAATTTAAACACCTTTCTTAATGAGAATCAATATCATTTAGATTTATTTTACTAATCTTTTTACTATTGTTGATTTTGATCAAACTATGAATAAGTTCATAAGGGTCTTAGAAGAATATCTAGTCTAAACATCATTGTTGAATTAAGTATTAGACTATTGTAGTTTTGTTTTTAAAGGATTTAGTTCAAGGCTTAACATGTGTTAAACACAAGTAATTTCTAAAGAGCTAAAATTTACTGACTTTTCGTCTCGCTCAAGTTTAGCCTATTATTCGGCCGTTGCTTTTTTAATACTCAATCAAAATGGAGTCTATATCGTGAATAATTTACAAAAAGCAGGGGGAGTTGCTGCTCTTTTGGAGTCTATCATTTACGTGTCAGCTTTCGTTTTTTTTGGCGCTTTCTGGAATTTTCCAGCTGATGCGGATTCTGCTCAAATGTTTGCTTATCTGGCTGAAAACCAAAATATCCTATCCATCGTAAATATCATTATGTATGTACTTTTTGGTATTTTTCTAGCTATTTTAGTATTGGCACTTCATGACCGTTTGAAGAGGAATAACCCAATTTTATCTCAAATTGCTTCTGTATTTGGGTATATTTGGGTAGGTTTAGTCATTGCTAGTGGAATGATTGCAAATATAGGTTTGGCTACTGCCTTGGAGTTGTCAACTAAAGATCCAGAACAAGCTATGACAGTCTGGCGATCAATCTACTCTGTAGTAGAAGGATTAGGTGGTGGTAACGAAGTGGTTGGAGGTCTATGGGTTCTATTGTTAAGTTTTGCCGCTTTAAAAGGTAATGAATTTCATAAATCACTTAATTACTTTGGGCTTTTCGTTGGCAATATTGGTATCTTCACTATTTATCCAGCTGATATACTGACTGAATTTTTTGGTATAAGCCAAATTGTGTGGTTTTCTTGGCTCGGTGTAGCTATGCTTAAGAGTCGTAGCAGCTAACAAGTGCCATTACAGTGGAGGAACTGCTAAAAGCCTGCTCGTTTCTATTAGCTTCACATTCTTGCCAACGAACATCAGTTCCTTATTCGGGTTATGCTGAAACAATATTACGGAGATATAATCAATGATTGGCGTTAATGAACTTACTACATTTTTCGGTTGGTGTACTTTAATAAATATTGGAGTTTATTTATTTTCAGCTCTTTTTATTATCGTATTTAAAAGTTTTACTATTAATCTTCATAGTAAAATTGTAGGTGTTGAGGCGTCTGAGTTACCCAATATGTATTTTAATTTCTTGGGCAATTATAAAATAGGGCTATTACTTTTAAACTTAACACCGTATATTGCATTAAAGATAATGAATTAGGGTAAAGCTCAGCATATCAGCTGTTCAAGCATTACAAATCACAGTTTTAGTCAAATTCTACTTTGCTAGTTGTATGATGCAGTTGTGCCTAATCCAATTTATATTCACGGTAACAAACACAGTAAAGACCTCTCTCTAGTTCTAAGTTAACTGATAACTAGAGAGTTTATTCAAAGCTAAAGCTTTGGTTTATATGCCGAATTTTGTTTTTAATTTTTCAATGCGTGATTGCGATTTTGGCTCTAAGAATTTACGTTGTGTCAGTTTTCTTTGCGCTAATTTAATGTCATTGTTTAACGCTAAAGCTTCCACGTAATTTAAATAAATTTCTTCTTTACTGCTGCCGCTATTCACCGCTTTGCTGAGATGTTCTATTGCCGTTTGATAATCATTTTTTTCCAAATAGATACGCCCCACTGTATCTAAAATATCATTATTGTTGGGCTGTAATTTCAGTGCTTTACTCGCATGATCTAAAGCAAGTTCAAGCTGTTCTCGCTCTAAGTAAAAATACGCTAAATTGTTTAACGCAATAAAGTTATCTTCATTTATCGCTAATGCTTGTTGGTAGCTTTTTATCGCCCCATCAACGTCATTAGCAATTTGCATTTGCGCTAACAACATAATGCTTTCTGCATCATTGTTATGAGCGTTAATGTGTTTTTTCAAGAACTGTTGCCCTGCTTGTTCTTGACCAGTGTTATTTAAACAAACCAACATTAATCGCGCATTTCTCGCACTTGGCCTTGCTTGATAAGCGGCTTGAATATTGAATAAAGCGTCAGCGAATTTTTTCTCTGTTATTTGAACTTGCCCTACCAAACCTTTAGTAAAAGGGAGGTTTTTATATTCATTTGGAATGTCATTTAGCAAAGTTTTAGCTTGTTCAACATTGCCAAGGATCAGCTTGAAATGAATGTCGAATAATTTGATCTCTATATCATTTTTATTTTTTGCTAAATATTGCTCACTTAACTGCATGCCTTCTTGGTATTTACGCAAGTTGCTAAATAAAATCAAATTACTGAGCACAGCTTCTCTGTCGCTCGGATGTTCTGCCAACCATTGTTGATAATGATTTGTCAGTTTGTCGAAACTTTTAGCAACGTAATAGGCTTGACCAAGCGTTTGCCAATAAAGTGTTGTCGCATCTTTCGAGTCAATTTCACTTAAAACGGTTATCGCTTCGTTCGGACGTTCTTCTTTCAAATAGACTTTTGCTAACAGTAATTTCAATTCGTTACTGGTTGGATTTTTCTTAGCTTGTGCTTCAATTAACCCAACGGCTTCAGGTTTTTTTGTGAAACTATAATTTTTTGCTAAAGCAGCAATATTATCCGGCTGCTGCGTTAGTACTTTGGCGATATGTTGCTGTGCTAAACTGATGTCTCCTTGCTGTAACGCTAACTCCGCCAATGCCATTTGAGCTGGGCTGTATGATGGGTTAATAATAAGTGCTTGTTCAAATTCTTGTTGAGCTAAAGGAATGTTTTTTTGCTGAAAATACACCGCGCCTGCCAGTAAATAGGCTTGCAGATCATCACTGCTTTCTTTCTTCCAACGCTCTGACAATTGTATGGCTTTATCTAATTGCTGAGTAGATAAATAAGCTGTAGCTAAGGTTTGACGCGTAAATTGTTGCTCTGGCTTTTTATCTAATGCGGATTCAAGCTTGGCAATACCAGAGATGTCATTCAGCGAGAGTTTTAAAATACCTAAACGCGTTAAGTCTTCTGCGGTGCTACTTTCTAATTCGTTAGATTTCAACAAAACCGTACGCGCTTTATCAATTTCACCGCTTTTTACTAAAGCTAAACCGACACTTGAAACCAAGGCATTATCTTTATCCGTTAAACCTTCAATTGCTGAAATAGTATCACCCGCGTCATTATGTAATCCGAGACGTAATTGGCTAGCGGCTAATACTCTTAAGGCTTCATGTTCAGCAGGTAAATCTTGGGCAATAAGGGATAAATGTTGATGTGCGCTTTCAAAATTTTCTAATTGATAAGCAGCATAACCCGCTAACAAACGTAAAGTTGGATCTGACGGAGAAGCTGTGATCGCTTTTTCAGTATGCAACAAGGCTTGTTCCATATCTTTCACATTAAAACGCACTATGCCTTTAAGTTGATTTAATAAACCATGGCTATCATTCAGTGTTAATAGTTTATCTATTAAAGGTTCTGCTTCTTCATTTTTATTTAATTGAACTAACAACCTAGCCGTCACAAAGGTGATTTCTGTATCTTCTGGATAATGACTTAAATAATCCATATAAATATCAGCAGCTTCTACTAATTTACCTTGCTGGGCAAACAATAAGGCATTGAGCTTTAAGGCATCAGGTTGGGTAGGCTCAGCTGCGATAATCGCAGATAATTGTACTTGTGCCCCTTCTAACTCTTGCTCTAATAAAAGGGAATAGACTAAAGCCAGTTGCTTGTAAACTGAGGAAGTGTTGAGTTGTTTAATATCATTAATTAGCGCTTTCGCTTGTTCATTTTGCTGCAATCTAAACATTGCTTGCACTTTATACAAAGCAACTTGTGCTGATTGCTCGACCGAAAAACCTTTATCGTTATGAGAGAGCTCTAAAAGAGCAACATCCGATTGAGTTTTTTGATATGCCTGAGAAAGTAATGGTACAACTTCAGATGCGGGATGTTTTAATTCAAGCGCTTTATTAAGTTCTTTTTCTGCACCTTGATATTCTTTTTGGTGAATATACACTTTACCCAATAAAAAACGCGCTTCAGCCGACTGTGGCGATAGTTTAATAGCGTTTTTTAATTCAATTGACGCGGCCTGTAAATCATTGTTATTTATATGTGTTTTTGCCGCAGCAAGATGTTGTTCACTGGTTTGTTGTGAACATGACACGACAAATGCTAAAAAAATAGCCACTAGAAAGTGTTTCATCATACTCATTAAGTCCTTGTATCGAATAAGTCTTATTATTTATTTTCAGCACTTTAACACACCTTTAGCGTGTTAATCATCATTGTCTTTCTAATCTATGTTCACCTTATTATCAGCCACTTTGAGTGGTGATTATGAATACGTTACTTTCGTTGGAATAGTAAGAATTTGGCTACCTTTATGTTTGAGCCAAAAATATATCGAGATAAATACAACACTCACCATCGCTAAATACATTAACGAATGCATGGGCTGAACCGCTAGGCTGCCAATTTGAAACGTTGCTGTGGCAACAAGGTAGGCTAGAGTAAAACTCCACAGTGCAGCAAACCCCGCCCATTGACTGCCCACTTCATTTTTTATCGCCCCCATTGCAGCAGCGCACGGGGTATATAATAAAATAAACAATAAATAGCTAAATGCGCCAAGCTGTCCTGCAAAGGCAACCTGCATAGTCGTAATGGTTGTTACTTCCACTTCTTGTTCTTGTGCTGCAATCGTGATGTTTGAAACATCACCAATGTCGACCCCTAAAGGATCATCAGGTGAAATGCCTAACAAATTTTCTTTGATCGTGTCTGTTGCTTGTGACCAAATATCACCAAAATTGCTCAGCGCTTGTTGCTCTTGATCCTGCGGAGAATACAAGCTGTTAAAAGTTGCGACTAACGCTTCTTTAGCAAATATCCCTGTAATTATCCCTACGCTGGCTTGCCAATTATCTTCTTTAACCCCCAGAGGAGCTAAGAAAGGCGTAAGAATATGTGCTCCTTGACTTAAAATTGAGCTATCCGTATCTTGATGACCAAAATTTCCGTCAGTACCCAATGAGTTAAAGAAATTCAACAGGCAAACAACAATCACAATGGTTTTTCCCGCACCGGTAATAAATGATTTCGTGCGTTGCAAAACTCGGCTGATTAAATAAGAAAGTTTTGGTAGTTCATATAAAGGTAATTCCATAATATTAATGGAATTTTTACCTTGAAGCACGGTTACTTTGAGCAATAATCCTGTTCCAATGGCGGCTAAAATACCGATGATATAAAGAAGAAAAACTAAGTTTTGCCCAGATTCAGGAAAAAACGCCGCGGCAAATAATGCATAAACGGGTAATCGCGCACCACAAGACATAAAAGGCGACATCATCACCGTAGTAATGCGCTCCCTTTCACTGTCTAAAATACGTGCCGACATCACAGCAGGCACCGTACAACCAAAACCGACAATTAACGGTACAAACGCTTTACCAGGCAAGCCAATTTTGTTCATTAAACTGTCAACAACAAAAGCCGCTCTGGCTAAATAACCGCTGCTTTCTAATAAAGATAAGCCAATGAATAAACTCGCGATAATAGGAATAAAAGTCGCCACCGTTTGCATGCCAATACCCACGCCTTCAATAACGGTAAGTAACCACTGAGGAAAGCCCAACGAGTTAATGTAGTGCATGGGATATTCAACAAATACTGCGCCCGCAGTAATGTCAAAAAAATCAATAAATGCGCCACCAACATTAATGGCAAACATAAATAATAAATACATCATCCCTAAAAAGACGGGAATACCTAAAAAGGGATGCAAAATAAAGTGATCAATTTTATCGCTAAAATGTAACGTGCGTTGATCAGCTAATTCTGCATACGTTAATGTTTGTAGAATGAAATGCGACCGTGCTTGCATAACATCAATGAGATTTTCATCTGCCGTGCAATTGCTACAATTGTCTTTTGATAAGGCTTGCTCATATTCAAGTAAGGTTTGAGCATTGGCTTTTAAGTGCTCTGATAAATGATCAGCTAATTGAAAATCCACCGGAGGCAATACTTGTTGTTCAAGCGTTGATAACACTTTCGAGACCGCACTATCAATATTTTTTTCTAAGCTATTTAATGTGATAACTGGGCAAGATAATTTTTCGGCGAGCTTAGCAATATCAATTTGCTGGGCTTCTTTTCTATCTGATTTATTAAGCACAACCAGCATGGGAATTCCCAGCTCAAGTAGTTGTGTAGTTAAATACAATTGGCGTTTTAGCTGCGTTGCATCAACAATATTGATCAAATAATCGGGAGCATTATTCGATAGAAATTCTTGGCTGATGGATAAATCTTGGCTTTGCTGATCGCGTTTTGCTAATGATGAAATACCAGGTAAGTCAGTAACTAACGTCTCTTTATTATTAAGGCTGACGACCTGCTGTTTGATATCAACCGTAACACCTGTCCAGTTTCCCGTTTTTTGTTTTGCTCCAGTTAATGAATTAAAAAAAGTGCTTTTTCCCGCGTTGGCAAAACCAACTAAAGCAAGGTGTTTGTGAATTGACATTAAATAACTTCCACACCAACTTGTTTGGCAACTTCACTTGGTAAGCAAATTTTTGTGCCATGTAGATAAAAAGCTAATGGCCCTTTAAATGGGGCTTTGTGAGCCAAGCTAATTTCTGAAGATAAAGAAAAACCTTGCTCAATTAATTTCGCAGAAAGTTCTATATTTACGGGTAAAGCACTGATTCTTGCTTTCTGAGCTTTTTGAAGTTGCAATAAAGTCATAATATCTCAAGCACTACGTTAAGATTAATAATAATGATTATCATTAATCTTAATTCATTGATGATAGATAAACAACGAAATGAAAGGCGTTACTTGATTTAAATCATGGTATTATTAACTAGAGCGTGTTGAACTTTGCTGTTTGATTTTTGTTCATTCTAAACGCAGTCTGATCGCGGCACTTGAGTTAATTCATAGTCATTCTATGGTTCATTCAAGTAACAAAGAGCAGGATGCGTTTAGTTGAACCCTTTGGGCAGCGTTTGTTTGGCATTTCTACTGTGTTAACGCTTGATTTGAGTAGAATAACTACACGACACAAGCGTTGCCTTGTATAAATACCAAACAAACAGCTGCAAAAACGAACATGAAAGATCAACACGCTCTAATAAAGTTTAAAAAATTCTCACTTATTGGTCAGCTTAAATAGTCTTATGTTATCGCCATCATCTCTCCCTTATTTTTTCAAATTTAATCAGCCGATTGACCATGAGCCATTGCCCGCAAATTTCACTTATCCTTTTTGTTATCAACCTCATCCTGTAGCAATCATTGCCGCCAATGAAATACAAGCAAAGTTACCTCAAGACCTATCTGCACAAGGTAGAATGTATGGCGTGTTGGTCGTCAAAAATTCAGCCAATGAACTAGGTTATATCGCTGCCATTTCAGGCACTCATCTCGAGCAAGACGCAAGCATTAACAACATGCTTGTGCCAGCAATTTTTAATGGTTTTGATAAAAACAGTGATTTTTACCAAGGGCAAAATGAGGTTAATTCTCTCAATGAAAAAATTCAGGCATTGACCAGTGAGCTGAAATATACACAAGCAGAAAGCTTATTGAATAGCGAAAATGAGGCCGCACGTTTTCAAATATTTCAATTACAACAAGCAATGATAGCAAGGAAAAAACAGCGTAAGCTAAAACGAGCGCATATCGCTGCCCGACTTTCTGAGGAACACCTGCAAAACCAGCCCAATGATCATCAATTAGCGACTCAAGAAAGCATTCAATTATCACGTGAAAGTGTATTCGATAAAAAACACTTACTTGCATTAAAAAAATATTGGCAAACTCGTGTAGCAAGCGCCGAACAAACTGTTCAACAGAATTTATTAGCGCTTAATCATTTAAAAACGGCACGTCGTAAATTATCGAATAGGTTACAAAAACTGTTGTTTAAGCAATATCAATTTCTCAACATTTTAGGTGAGAGCAAGAACCTGATCGATATTTTTCAACACGACAATCAGATCAAACCTCCTGCGGGTTCAGGAGATTGCGCAGCACCTAAATTATTACACTTTGCTTTTACTGAGCAATTAACCCCAATTTGTATGGCCGAATTTTGGTGGGGCGCACCCGCTAAATCTGAAATACGTAAACACGGGCACTTTTATCCTGCTTGTCAAAGTAAATGTCAGCCCATTTTAACCCACATGCTCAAAGGCATGGCCGTCGATAAAAATCCATTATTAGAAACGCCAGTGCAAAAATCACCGCTAGAAATAGTGTATCAAGACGAGCATTTAGTTGTGGTCAATAAACCCGCTAATTTACTGTCTGTACCGGGAAAACACATTTCAGATTCTGTTTACACTCGCATCAAAGCTATGTTCCCCAAAGCCACTGGCGGCTTAGTTGTCCATAGATTGGACATGGCAACATCGGGCTTATTGATGTTATCCCTCAATGAGCGTGCGCATAAACATTTGCAAAAACAATTTATCAATAAAGAAGTCACTAAACGTTATCAAGCATTAATTGATGGAAAGTTATTAGAGATGACTGGTGTAATTAAGCTGCCATTAATTACTGATATTCACGACAGACCTAGACAAAAGATTTGTGAGCAATATGGCAAGCCAGCAGAAACACATTGGCAAGTGATTGGTTATAAAGGGGAAAGAACCAAGGTGTTGTTATACCCTATTACTGGACGCACCCACCAACTAAGAGTTCATTGTGCGCATGCAAGAGGTTTGAATATGCCTATCGTTGGTGATGATCTTTATGGCTATTCAGATTCACGCTTGCATTTACACGCACAATACTTAAGTTTTTCACACCCAATCACTCAACAAAAGCTTGAATTTGAAATTGAGTGTGAATTTTGAATTCGTAACAATCGAAAAATTAAGATGAAGGAAATGCGATGGCATTAATCCCAATCATCGTAATAATCTAACTCTTTTTTCATTCGACGTTGTTCTTTCAATTCAAAGATTCGGTCTTGAGTTTTTGCGTATTTACCGCGAGATTGTTTTTTTCTATTACTGCTTTTATTCACATCTAATTCAAAGTCAGCAATATCAGCTTGGTTAGCACTATCTTCTTCATAGTCATAACTTGAATCATCATCTTCTAAATAATAATCGTTAGCACTCATAATTTTCTCAAACATTAAAAGTATAAATAAACATTACAAAGACTATTTATCCGTTAATGAAATCAAAGGAAAGAAAAAAATATTTATCATCCTAATAAAAATATTTTGTCGCTACGATCATCGTTATTTATTTGTTTGTAAATGCATCGAGTTGTAGGTTTTTAAAACGATAAAAGCGTCATCCTTGGCCAAGAGCGCTTTATTTCCTTAACAGAATAGAAATTACTAAACACTTATTCACGATACAGCTAGCGAAACAACCGCCTTAAAATTAAAGCTTAATGGCTTAGATTGACGAGAACCGTTTTGTTCGTGCCGCTGTAAAACCTGCATAATGAGACTGAAGTTAATGAGTAAATACTTGTTGTTTAGCGAGTTTATAGGCCATATCAAAGCTCTCTTTGGCGGATAAAGCAAAGTCAGGTTCAACCCCAATATTTGCCCAACTACTGCCAGTTAAAGGATGCTGGTAAGTCGCATACGGAAATTCAATGGTGACATATTCGCTCACCTTAAGCTGTTGAGTAACATAAGCAACGCCCATGGTGGTTTCACCCAATATAACGGCTTTATCGAAATGCTTTAATGTATAACTGATAAGCTCACCACCGCCTGAAACAAAGGCAGAATTTAGAATATAAATTGGCAAATGATTTTTTAAACGCAACTTTTCACTAATATTTACAGGTAATAAACTTAGCTCTTTACTCTTCTTCTCATAATACACTTGCATGAAAGTTGTTTTCGTATCGAAAAAATAACTTAAAAACTGTTGAGCAAATATCGTTGAATCACCCTCAGCCGATCTTAAATCAATGATCAGCGCTTTCACGGTTTTCAAATAATCGAAGGCATGATGAATATTCAATGCAGCTTCAGTTGATGATGACAAATGCTTTATTGCTAAATAGCCAATATTTCCCGCAAGGATTTCCGTCGTTAACGTGCCAAATGTCGCTCTATTACTTTTTGTAAAAACAGCGGTATTGCCAATTTCAATGCTAGTGTTATTTTCTAAGACTTCTAAGTAATTATCTTGCGCCGATTCGCGTAAGATAATGCCAAGCTTTTTAACAAATTTTGACACATCAGTGTTTTTATATAATTCACCAGAAATGAGTTTACGTTGTAAAACTTTTGAAGCTGCAGCGCCCTTTTCAGGAAATAGATAGGAGCTTTCTAATACCTCAATCGTGTTCTTCACTGTTGTGTTAATGTCTTCTCGGCTAAGTTTAATACTCTTGGCTTTTAATTCGTTATTTTGTGATGCATAAGCGACTAATTCGATGCTTACCATGCATAATAAAAACGCCAGCAGTTTTATCAAAATCTGCACTTTTCACCTTTCCCTTTCTTGAGAGCTAACCAATGAAAAACACCTTTCAACCGAGTATTACCTTCATCAAGCGTTACTTTGCTGTAAAAAATCTTGATTTTGGAAACGATGACAAATGCTCATTTAACTGATAAATAATAAGTGGGTCTCACATGAGTAACATTCAATAGCGGCAATAGACTTCCTTGCACCAAAACCGTGCGCACAGTCCATTTAATGCGCATAAGACACATTAACAATAAATTTACCCCTGCCGAATAAAATATGAAAAACCATATTTATCAATATATTAATAAAAACAGTTAGCTAGATTTGGCACTGGCATTAAACTTGAAATACTCAACATAACTTGAATTTTGTAGGCGATAGTTTTAATGATTTCAGATTTTATTAAGCAGCATAACTTACCTAAAGAGTTCAGCCGAACCGTTAAACAATATTACCAACCTCTTGCCGATCAACTTGCTGAACGTTCAAAAGCACAGCAAGAGGCGTATTTTATTGGCATAAATGGCTGCCAAGGCAGTGGTAAATCTACCTTAACAGAGTTTCTCGCTAAATATTTATCATCAAAATACCGCTTAAATGTTGTGGTAATGTCACTCGATGATTTTTATTACACTCGCGAAAAACGCAATCAACTCGCGCAAGATATTCACCCTTTATTAGCAACTAGAGGTGTTCCTGGCACTCATGATATTGAAAAATTAGCTGAGGTAATAAGCCAATTAAAAATGCGAAAAACAGGATTCTTAATTCCAAGATTTAATAAAGCAACCGACGAGCCATTTTCTCAAACACAATGGACGATGATTGATAAGCCTGTTGATGTTGTTATTTTGGAAGGTTGGTGTTGGGGAGTAAAACCGCAAACAGCTGCTCAGCTTGCAGCGCCAATCAATGAACTAGAAACCTTGCATGACAATCAGGGAATTTGGCGAAATTATGTCAACACTCAGCTTAATAGTGCTTATGCCCCGTTATATGAAAAAATGGATTATTGGTTAGTGCTGCAAGCCCCATCGTTTGATTGTGTTTATCAATGGCGTTTGGAACAAGAGCAAAAGCTAAAAGAGAAAAATGCCGATCTCAAAAATTCAAAAATCATGACTCCCGCTGAAGTACTCAACTTCACACAATATTTTCAAAGGCTTAGCGTGCAAAGCTGTCAAACTATAGCTCAGTCAGCAGATACGGTTTTCTATTTAAAGAATGACCGAACAAT
>DAINNQ010000004.1:14740-25772 GCA_036735825.1 Alteromonadaceae bacterium
AAACTATAGCTCAGTCAGCAGATACGGTTTTCTATTTAAAGAATGACCGAACAATAACTGATTTGCCAACAGCGCAAGGTCAATAAGTATGACGAAAACCATTATTTTCAGCGATCTTGATGGCACGTTATTGGATCATTTTTCCTACCAATTTACAGCCGCTGAGCAAACACTTGCTCAGTTAAGCGATGCTCAAATCCCTGTCATTTTAAACACCAGTAAAACATTGGCTGAAACCACCATTATTCGTCATGAACTTCAACTTGAAACACCATTTATTATTGAAAATGGCGCTGCGGTTTATATCCCAATCAACACCTTTAAAACGCAGCCAAAAGATACCGTGACTATCGGTGACTTCTGGGTGAAAGCATTCAGCTTACCTAGGGAATATTGGCTTAATTTACTCCAAGAACAAGGGCAGCAATACCTTTCACACTATCGAGGGTTTTCAACGTTATCCGATGATGAGTTATGCCAACTAACAGGGTTGAGCTTAACCCAAGCTCAACGCGCCAAACAAAGACAATACGCTGAACCGATTCAATGGTTAGCAAGCGCTAGTTTAAAAGCAGCATTTATCGAAAGCATGATTAATTTAGGTGCTAACGTAGTACAAGGCGGTAGATTTTTACATGTGGGAGATTATTGCGATAAAGGCCAAGCACTCATTTGGTTAACTGAACAATATCGTGAAGAAACAACCGACAGCCAAATCACCACCATTGCTTTAGGTGATGGTGAAAATGACTCAAATATGTTAGAAGCCGCTGATATTGCTATACAAGTTCGCTCACCTGTTCATGAATTTCCACCGTTATATCGGCAATTTAATACCACACAATCGCAACTTTATGGCCCCGAAGGCTGGGCTGAGGCATTACACAAAATACTCGCAAAGCAACTTAATTCCTATCCAATTAACTCAGAGGTGAATGATGGCTGATTTTTATCAAAATGGTACAGTGACAACGTTACATAACTTGGCTCAGCGTCAACCAGCCGAGATAGCTTCTGAGCTGTTGTCTTTTTCAAAAACACGCTCACTAGGGCTAATTCTACCGTCGTTATTTTCAGAATTAGAAGGCAAAGCTTTGCCCGATATTATAAATAAAATTAAAGAGGTGAAATATTTATCGGAAATTGTCATCGGCTTAGACCGAGCAGACCTCGAGCAATATCAACATGCGTTGGCATTTTTTGGTCAATTACCCCAACACCACCGAGTGTTATGGAATGATGGCCCAAGGCTTCAAGCGATAGATGCTAAATTAAAAGCCCTTGGCTTAGCGCCGAAAGAACTAGGGAAAGGTCGCAATGTTTGGTATTGCATGGGATATATACTTGCGTCAGGAAAAGCGGATTCAATTGCTCTGCACGATTGCGACATTTTGACTTACGAAAAAGAATTACTCGATCGCTTACTCTACCCTGTTGCTAACCCAATGTTTAACTATGAATTTTCTAAAGGTTTTTACGCGCGTGTTGCTGGTGGAAAAATAAATGGTCGCGTTTCTCGTCTGTTAGTCACGCCGTTAATTAAAGCGCTGAAAAAAACCGTCGGCCATTGTGATTATTTAGAATATATGGACAGCTTTCTCTACCCATTAGCTGGCGAGTTTTCATTCCGCCGCGATGTGTTAAATGATATTCGCATACCAAGTGATTGGGGTTTAGAGATTGGCGTACTTTCAGAAATGTATCGCAATTATTCACCAAATCGCATTTGCCAAGTAGATATTGCCGCGACCTATGACCATAAGCATCAAGATTTATCTTTAGATAATGATGCGGGTGGCTTATCAAAAATGTCCATTGATATTAGTAAAGCGTTTATCCGTAAACTGGCAACACAAGGTGAAACATTCACCGCAGAAAAATTTAGAACATTAAAAGCAACCTACTACCGAATTGCTTTAGATTATGTCGAAACTTATCGAAATGATGCGATGATGAACGGCCTTTCGCTTGATATTCATAACGAAGAAAAAGCCGTAGAAATGTTCGCGCAAAATATTTTAACAGCAGGAAACACCTTTTTAGAACAACCTATGGATACGCCATTCATTCCGTCTTGGAATCGAGTGGTTAGTGCGATCCCTGATATTTTAACGCAATTAAAAGAAGCGGTGGAATTAGATAATCAAGAATTTAGCCAAGCATTAAAGGAAAATGTCGATTATGCCAACGCGGGTTAAACAATTAAAAGCTAAGTTAAAACAGCAGCTTGCTATTATTTACCAAGAGATAGCGCTTGAACAATCATTTGATGAAATTGCTCAAGCGCTGCTGGACATTATGCGTTTATCTCAAGGTATTGCTCAGGTAAAGCCATTTAGCAATCATTGGTCTGAAAAAGACATTATTTTGATCACTTATGGCGATAGCATGGTTGATCATAGCCAGCCACCTCTGCAAACGTTAAAGCATTTTTTAGACAGCCACCTAAAAAATACTATCAACAGCGTGCACATATTACCTTTTTTCCCCTATAGCTCAGACGATGGCTTTTCGGTGATTGATTACTCATCGGTAAATGAAGCTCTAGGTACATGGCAAGACATTGAATATATCAGCCAAGACTATAAATTAATGTCAGATTTAGTGATCAACCATTGTTCAAGTCGTAGTGTTTGGTTTGACAACTTTGTTAAAGGGGAAGGCCAAGGAAGTGATTATTTTTTCACGGCACAACCTGAAGATGATTTATCTCAAGTCATCAGACCGCGTACTTCTGAGTTACTCAAAGAAATTGATACGGGGCAAGGCACAAAACATGTGTGGTGCACCTTTAGCCATGACCAAGTTGATTTTGATTTTCGCAATCCTGAAGTATTAAAAGCGTTTGTCTCTATAATCAGGCAATACCTAGATAATGGGATACGAATATTTCGTTTAGACGCTATCGCTTTTTTATGGAAAACAATTGGCTCAAGCTGTATCAACTTACCACAAACTCATGAAGTGGTTAGGCTTTTACGCACGCTTATTGAATCTGCAGAGCCCGAAGCGGTCATTATTACTGAAACAAATATTCCTAACACACAAAACTTAACCTATTTCGGTAATGCAAATGAAGCCCACGGCATTTACAATTTTTCATTACCGCCATTACTGCTAAATACTCTTCTCACAGGGAATTGTTTATATTTGAAACGCTGGCTAATGAGCATGCCGCCTTCGCAAAATGGTACCTTTTATTTTAATTTTATTGCCTCGCACGACGGTATTGGCTTAAGACCTGCTGAAGGTTTATTAAATGAAGGTGAACTAGAAAACCTAGTTAACACCATTGAAGGTTTTGGCGGCAAAATTTCATGGCGAACGTCTGATCATGGCGAACAAAAAGCCTATGAATTAAACATCTCACTTTATGACGCTTTGCAAGGTACGTTAGCAGGTAAAGATCAGTGGAACTTTGAACGCTACATTTGTGCGCATGCCATCATGCTTGCTTTAGAAGGCATACCAGGCATCTATATTCACAGTATGCTTGGCACAAAGAACGACTATCAAAAGCTTGCCAATACTCATCATAATCGTGCTATTAATCGACACCGTTGGCAAAAAGATCTTTTCGAGCAAGCGCTAACTAACAATAACTTGCATCACGCCCATGTGCTATCGAGCTTAAAGTCATTAATTAATATTCGAATTAAACAACCCGCATTTCATCCTAATGCTACCCAATTCACGTTACATTTAGGTTTACAGTTATTTGGTTTTTGGCGTCAAAGCCAAGACCGAAAACAAAGCATATTTTGTGTTAGCAATGTCACTGATCATAAGATTGGCCTTCCTTTAAGTGAGCTCAATCTCATCATTACCGAAGCTTGGATTGAACTGATTAGCGGGCAAGAAATATCAGAATTAACAACAGAAATGTTGCTTAAACCTTACCAAACGGTTTGGATCAGTAATATAAGAAAGTAACTTATTCAAAATGAACCAAGATTTACAACTACTCGATATCATTGATCAATACCAAGCAAATGGAGAATTAAGCTTTATTGACTGGCAAAACAAAGACATTGCCTATTAAGACATTTATTACTCTGCTCAATCATATTCTGAGTTTTGTCGATGTATGCCTAACAGAACATGATTGTTAGTTTACAAATTAACATGACACTTCAACGATTAAAAACTTAAAAAATGATTCCGCGTATCCTCTATATTACTGCCAGCCAATACGCCATTGACTGGCGTCTTTTAACACTCTCCATTCAATGTCATAACTTTTTTGATTTTTTACCGCTTCAATTGTGCATTCGACAACTTTTTGCAGTTCATCAAAAGTGACTTTAGTAATCATGAAGTGTTTTTCTTTATTAACAACGTTAACCTTGGTCCATTTACTATTAAGCAGTTTTTTAGGATTCACTTGATTCATCTATACTCCCTATAGCTTTGCTCTCACTCACGATAAACTGTTCACTGTTTACATTTACAAATAAAATACTGTGTACCGCTAACGCAAACCTACCTGCTCTTTTATTGGCAATTAAGAAGCCAACTTCTGTTAGTCGATCGGGGAAAATTGGTGGTGCATCATCAATTATCATACCGCGATATGAAGCCCGAAAATTATCCAAAGAAAATACAATTTTCTCTCTAATCCCAGCTTGAGCGAAAAAATCATGCTTGTAAGCTATTCGATAGCCATTAACATTCTGCGCTAGTCTAAGCTGATAAATTTGCCCATCACCTTCAATATCAACAATAACCGTTTTGATATCATCAGCGATGTTTTCTACAGTGCGATACACTGAACTAAAACCACCATTATTAGCGAGTGAAACATTACCTGTAAAAATGCCGTGATCATGATTAAATATCATTTCACCCTTTGATAGCCCGCCCATTACTCCGTCGTTTCTCGCAGACCAATTAGTATTATCTTGTTCTGAGACTTCTATTAAAAAAGAAGCTTCATTGTTTATAGGGAGCGTAGAATTTATTTTCATTTTGGCGTCAATAAGTTTATTGAAATCATGATGAGCACAGTAACTTTTACTTGAACAGATAAGAAAGCTACTCATCATTGTGAACAACATAATAACTTTCATTATAAAAGTACTTTATTTATGCCTGAAAAGAATTTGAACAATTTTCCTCGTAAACAAGTGAAACGTCTCTTCTTTGTCGTATTCAACCTGAAATTTGTTATGAAAAAACAGCGTAATGGTGACATCTTGGAAAGCGAGCCAGCAGGTATAGCCATCATAATCATGCCAAGCGCGAATGCCTTCATATTCATAACCATTATTTTGTTTTTTACCTTTAGTAGTGATCACATTAAATATCTCTAAAAAATGACGTTTTTCTTGCAGCTTTAGGGTCATATGACTCTCTTTTCTCGAAATATTATGTATTTGCATAAAGAACAAATATTAGTGTCCAATTCAATACGGTAATTATTAATGTTTAGATCATTCCATTGCGATTTAGGCAAACAAACTTTAGCGCTACTTTTTTTCTTCTAATAAAATAGCTTTTAACTTATTCAGCCCCTTGCCTTTATTGGTTATTTTCCAAGCCATAAATAAATCTTGAGGTAACTTTTTTTCCGTCAATGCTATTTCGCACAACTGCCCTGAGGCGATATATTGTTGTGCCATGTGTCTCGGTAAATAGCCAATGCCAATACCAGCTAATATCGCTGAAACTTTACGAGTGACGGAACTAACATAAAAATGCTGGCTTCCTTCAATAATATTGACCGACCATGGTATTTCACTTTTTGCAGAGTCGTGCACAACAACGCTCCGATATTTGGAAAGTTCGTTGGTTTCAATCGGGGATTTAATCCTTGTTAACTTATGGGTATTGTTTGCAACTAAAATATTGTCTAACTCACTCATTTTTATGGCGCGAATGCCTTTTTGTGAAGGTACCGGCGACGGCGCTCCTATCACTAAATCAACTCTGTCTTCAATTAATGCTTCCCAAGTGCCGTTCATTACTTCTTCTTGCAGATCAATTTCAATATTCTCATGTTCAGCTAGAAAGCACTGAATCCCGCTAAATATAGGTTTGATATCTACAATTGAATCACAGGCAATACGAATTTTCGGTTCCCAACCATTAGCAATAGTTTGCGTTTGTTCAGACAATGCATTAATGGCAGCTAAGACTTTGCGTCCTTCAATCAATAAATGTTTGCCTGCAGGTGTCAGCACAGCTCGTCGCCCCTGCCTGATAAAGATGGTCACACCTAACTGTTCTTCTAGTTTTTGTACAATATAAGAAAGCGCTGAAGGCACTTTATTTAACTGTTCCGCGGCAGCTGCATAACTGCCGCGATATTCAATCGCATCTAAGACCAATAATGCTTCAATACTAAGCGGTGGAGTATTCATCTTTTTATCCAAATTTTCTTTATGCCAAGGGGATTTCGCTTCAAACAAAAAGTAATTGTTCAAATATTTTGAACAGAACAAACAAATACTATGGGTTATTCAATCATCATTCAACACCTACAATAGCTACATACTTAATTAACATTATTTAAATACACAAGGCGAAAAATTATGAACATTGAAAATATCACGAATATCATCACTAAAACTGAACAATCATTTACAGCGTTACCATTACGACTTGTTGCTGGACTTATTTTTACTGCACATGGCGCACAAAAACTTTTCGCGTGGTTTGGCGGTTATGGCTTAGATGGCACAGGACAATGGATGGAATCTATCGGATTAGCACCGGGTTACTTAATGGCGCTAATGGCAGGCAGCGCTGAATTTTTCGGGGGATTATTTTTGATTATCGGCTTTCTTACTAGGCCTACAAGCTTTGTTTTAGCAATCACCATGCTTGTTGCCATTTTCAGTGTGCATATAGATAACGGCTTATTCATGACAAACAATGGCTACGAATTTGGCCTAGCGTTGTTCGCTATGTCAGTTTCATTGATGTTTAGTGGGGCAGGTAAGCTTTCGCTAGATAACGTCGTTGCTCAGCGTTTAGCGTAATGGTTAGTCTTAATCACTATTCCTAATAGATAGTAAAATGAAACTCAAAACAGATCTGATTAAACAATCGTTTTATAAATAGAGGTAACTACCATGGCTTCAGTAAATAGTAGTTGGAAAAGCAGTATTCAAAATGGTGAATATCAGCGTAAAGAATCACAATTTAGACATTGGATCACCCCTGATGGCAACGCAGGAATCAGTGGTCTCCCCGGCTTTAAAGCCGAAGCCGACCGTTATCATTTATATGTGTCACTGGCTTGCCCATGGGCGCATCGCACCTTAGTGTTTCGTCAACTAAAGGGCTTAGAAAGTTTAATCACTGTCAGTGTTGTACATCCAGATATGCACGACAAAGGTTGGAGCTTTCACCATGATGAAGAATCAGCAAAGCTTTATGGCACAACAGGTGATGATTTATACCAAGATAGCTTCATTGCCGAAAAATATCTCGCGCAAGACTCTAACTACAGTGGTGTAAATAGTGTTCCTATTTTATGGGATAAGAAAAATAAGGTCATCGTAAATAATGAATCGTCAGAAATTATCCGAATGTTCAATAGCGCTTTTAATGAAATTACCGGCAATACACTCGACTTTTACCCTGAAGAGTTACGTGAAAAAATTGATAGCGTAAATGACTTTGTTTATCACAACATTAATAATGGCGTGTACAAAGCAGGTTTTGCAACCACGCAAGCGGCCTATGACAAAAATGTTGCGGCGTTATTTTCAGCACTTGATCAAATTGAGCAAAAGTTATCAACACAGCGTTACTTAACGGGTGATGAAATTACCGAAGCCGATTGGCGTTTATGGGTGACTTTAGTGCGTTTTGATTCTGTCTATCATACGCATTTCAAATGTAATTTAAGGCTAATTGAGCAATACCATCATATTTATCACTTTATGTTAGAGCTTTATCAAATGCCTGACATTGCGAAAACAGTGAATGAAGCGCATATAAAGCGTCATTATTATGCAAGTCATTTAGCGATAAACCCGTACGGTATTGTGCCAATTGCTCATAAACAAGATTGGACAGTACCTCATCAACGAGATGAGCAGTTTAGCTAGTTTTCACATTGATCAAACGAGGTGAATATTGTGATCAAACATTACTCCTATAAAAACTTAGGCAATGCCAACCACGGTTGGCTTAAATCTAAACATCATTTTAGCTTTGCCAATTACTACAACCCTGCACGAATGGGCTTTGGTAAATTACGTGTGGTGAATGACGACTGGGTAGAGGCTGGCACGGGTTTTCCACCTCACCCTCACCGAAATATGGAAATTATCAGCTTTATTCGTTCGGGTGCTATTACTCATCAAGATAGTACCGGTAATAAAGGCGTGACTAAAGCGGGAGAAGTTCAGGTGATGAGTGCTGGAACAGGTATTATTCATTCAGAATATAACCGCACCAAAGAGCCACTCACCTTTTACCAAATTTGGATTGAGACCAATAGGCAAAACGTAACTCCTCGTTGGGAAAGTAAAACATTCCCTGCCAAGCAAACAGAAGTATTGATGTTGCTAGCATCAGGCTATATCGAGGATAAAGATGAAGCACTTTTCATCAATCAAGAAGCACGGATTTATGGTGGTAAGCTAGCTGAAGGTACTATTATTGAACATGATATTCATCATCAAGCTTATGTCTTAGCGTCAGATGGTATGTTCAAAATTGAAGAGAGTAAGGGAAGAAAAGCAGACAGCATTACCATGAATAAAGGTGACGGCGCTGAAATAACTCAGTCAAAATCAATTGTGCTGCGAGCATCAACAGATTGTGAAATCATCATTATTGATACCATCAATTAGCTAATTTATTCGAGATGAACCAAGATTGACTGCTGATCTTTCTTGGTCATTTTATTAACCACTAGCATATTTGAATTATCGATCATACGTTCAACTTCACCTGATGATATTTCACCTTGTGTAATTGAACCATCTAAAATGACTGTGTTCCATTGTGCTTTCAGCATGTAAACATAAGTGCTGCTAAATCCTCTTAAAACGGACAAATGGCAAACATTGCCAATATATGCCATAATCATTTCAATTAATACTGAAACTATAGTAGGAATGACCATGGCAACACTCAATATTTCTATCCCAAACGAAATGCGACATTGGATTGATCAACAAATAGCTAGCGGTCATTTTGCCAATGCAAGTGACTATATTAGAGATCTTATTCGACATAATCAAAGCGAAAAAGAAGCAATACGCATGGCTTTAATTGAAGGTGAAATGAGCGGTGAAAGTTCTTTATCAGTTACTGATATCATTAATGAACAGAAAAAAATCATAGCAAATGACTAAATATACTCTCTCAAAAAAAGCATCTGATGATTTAATAAATATTTTCCGATATACCTATAAAAACTTCAATATTAACCAAGTAGAATCTTACTTATCAGAGCTTGAAGAGTGTTTTATTATGCTGTCAAACGAACCTGAATTAGCTCATAGAGTTGAGGATATAAGAAAAGATTACTTTCGATATTTATTTAGTAAACATGCCGTTTATTTTAAAGCTCGTGAAAATGACATATTCATTGTTAGAGTCTTACACCAACAAATGAAATATGAGCTGCACTTAACAAGTTAAATGGCTATTTATAAATGTAACAAAATTGAAGCTTGGTCTTTCTTAGTCATTTTACTGACCACTAACATATACGAATTGTCTATCATGCGCTCAATTTCTCCTTGAGGAATAGAGCCATCTAAAATCACTGTGTTCCATTGTGCTTTGTTCATGTGATAGCCCGGAATAACCGCTGAAAAAATATCCCTTAGCATTACGGCTTCTTCAGGCTCGCACTTTAAGTTAACACAAAAATGACCTGCCATTTTTCTATCGGTGTCTTTCTCGTTCCCTGTGCCTAAAGCTAAAGTAGCAAACATTTTATTTTTAACTTTAAACACTTTCACATCGTCACCAAAAGGGTAATAAAGTGATGTTTCTGGTTTTGATAATAAGTACTGTTCAACCTGAGTGTCATTCATTTAAGCGTTCCTTTCTTATTCACTGTGTCGTTTGCTGAGTTACTCAACCACTTGATTTTTAACATGAACAATTTCATTCCAAAAATCTTCAACCAGCTGTTGATTGTTGTTATAAAACTCATGGTTAAAAATAACATAGTAAGCTTTAGTACGTAAAACAGGAAAAACTTTGCTGATATTGTCGTCATTTTGTTGCTTTAATAAACGATCAAATGTTGAGTCTTGTGCGGCAATGGCGTCAATACGCCCTAAACGCAATAACTCGAACAACTGTTCTCTTGATTTCACTTCAAGAAACGACACATCATGGTTTTTTAATTCATAAAAAATAGAATAGCCTTCTAAAATACCAATAACCGCTTGTTTTTCAATAAAGTTATCGCCATCCCATAGTGGCTTTTTATCTTTTAATTGATAGAGGTGATAATTAAGGGTAGCAATGGAACGACTCGGATCAACCTCATCGTTTTTCATCGGGTACGCTGCGATTTCTTGACGATTGATGTTATAGGAATGAATAAAAACACCATCGATATCTCCATATCTTAAGTGATGTAATAATCGACGATTCGGTATGCGTTGAAATGAAACGTTTAGCTGTAAATTGTTTGCTGCTTTTTCAATGATCTCGACCGCTAAACCTGGCGGCGCGGCAATTTTTGTTCCCGTACCTAATTGATAAGGAATAGATTCTGTTGTGCTAAACGCTAATTGAATGGGTTTCTCTTGTTCAAAAGCGTTCAGACAAAAGCTTAATAACAAACTAATTAGCGCTACTTTTTGCATAATTAAGAAATACAGTGACGAAACATGCCCAGAAAATTAAGGCTTTACACTTAACTATAGCTCAATGAACAGCAGAAAAAAGTCTGTCACTGGTAATTTTTGAGTGAAAATGAGCGAGGGAGTATTTCTGTTAGTAACGCATCAAAAAAGCCCTGAGATTAACTCAAGGCTTTGTCGTTTTATTGCTAAAAAGGCTAACGTAAATAGGCACTAGCTGGGTTAAAATGCATATGAGGCTT
>DAINNQ010000005.1:0-24425 GCA_036735825.1 Alteromonadaceae bacterium
GTTTACGGCGTGGACTACCAGGGTATCTAATCCTGTTTGCTCCCCACGCTTTCGTGCCTCAGCGTCAGTATTTGTCCAGGTGGCCGCCTTCGCCACTGATGTTCCTTCCAATCTCTACGCATTTCACCGCTACACTGGAAATTCCACCACCCTCTACAATACTCTAGTTCACCAGTTTCAAATGCAGTTCCGAGGTTGAGCCCCGGGATTTCACATCTGACTTAATGAACCGCCTACGCACGCTTTACGCCCAGTAATTCCGATTAACGCTCGGACCCTCCGTATTACCGCGGCTGCTGGCACGGAGTTAGCCGGTCCTTCTTCTGTCGCTAACGTCACAGAATGCAGCTATTAACTACACTCCTTTCCTCACGACTGAAAGTGCTTTACAACCCGAAGGCCTTCTTCACACACGCGGCATGGCTGCATCAGGCTTTCGCCCATTGTGCAATATTCCCCACTGCTGCCTCCCGTAGGAGTCTGGGCCGTGTCTCAGTCCCAGTGTGGCTGATCATCCTCTCAAACCAGCTAGAGATCGTCGCCTTGGTGAGCCTTTACCTCACCAACTAGCTAATCTCACTTGGGCTAATCAAATGGCGAGAGGTCCGAAGATCCCCCCCTTTGGTCCGTAGACATTATGCGGTATTAGCAGTCGTTTCCAACTGTTGTCCCCCACCTAAAGGCATATTCCCAAGCATTACTCACCCGTCCGCCGCTCGTCAGCAAAATAGCAAGCTATTTCCTGTTACCGCTCGACTTGCATGTGTTAAGCCTGCCGCCAGCGTTCAATCTGAGCCATGATCAAACTCTTCAATTAAAATCGTTTGTGAGACATTCCTTATAAAAGAAACGCTCGGCTCAATGAATTCTGTACTTGTTCTTCATTACTTAAAAGTAAATCTGAACGTAAAACTTATTACTACCCGAAGGTAATAATCGTTTTGTATGAACATTCACTGAGTTAATGTTGCTACCTAAGTAGCTTTTTGAATTAACATCATGTGAGTGCCCACACAAATTGCATGATAACTAATTGTTAAAGATGCCTACTGATGTAGGTATGCCGAACCGTTCATGGATGAACGTTTTGTTCGGCGCGAGTTAACAATCTCATTCGTTGTTAAACCGCGTTGCTTGGACTTGGCTAGAAGCCTTGCCTGAAGCGAGATGCGCATTCTACGCGTCTGTGTTTTAATGTCAACAAGTTTTTGAAAATTTCTTTAGCTATTTTGCAAAAGCGCTTTTCTAACTTATCTTATCCGTTTAACCATCAAACGTGATAACTAAACGTATTAAAACACCCTTCTTCGGTTCCCCTTGGAAGTGGATGCGCATTTTAGGGATTTTTACGCTCACGTCAACCGTTATTTTGAATTAATTTCAAATAAACGTTTGTTTGCTTTGTTTTTGTACAGCCCTTGCTGTATCTGGTATTTATTGAGCTACTATCGCAGAAATATCACGCAATATCCTAAGTTATTAATTAAGCACTTATTTTAACAATTCATCTATCACTCGCTTTTTAATGGATAAACGCATAACCTTTTACCTATACCTTTATTTCATTAAAGAAAGAGATAAATTATGACTCCTCCAAAATTGCGCCCATATAATGGGATAAATCCACAAATAGGTAAAAAGGTTTATATTGATGAAAGTGCAGTGTTAATAGGAGATATTACCATTGGCTGTGATTCAAGTGTTTGGCCTCTCGTTGCTGGCCGCGGCGATGTTAATAAAATGGTGATAGGCGATAGAACGAATATTCAAGACGGAACAATATTGCACCTTACTCGTTTCTCCTCTACTCATCCGAATGGTTTCCCATTAATTATTGGTGATGATGTCACTGTTGGTCATCATTGTATGTTACATGGGTGTACTATCGGTAATCGAGTGTTGGTAGGTATGGGCGCTATTGTAATGGATGGTGCTATTGTAGAAGATGATGTATTTATTGGCGCTGGAACGGTAGTACCACCAAATAAAACACTAAGAAGTGGTTATTTGTATGTCGGTAATCCAATGAAAGAAGCTCGCCCATTAAAAGAGAGTGAAAGAGCCTTCCTTAAAGAGTCAGCGCTGAACTATGTCAAACTCAAAGATGAGTATTTAGCTCAAGCTTGATCATTAGCTTTTCATTTGAATATGGATTTCATTACCTTCTGGTTCGTTTTCTTCGAACCAGAGCTCAGCGATTTCCTCAAGATCAAATTTAGTGCAGCTGTCTATTTCGCTTAAACGTCCAAGAGAAAAAGAATGAAAATAAATGGTGATCATTTGGCCACTAACAATGCCAGTAAAACACCAAGCTTGTTGAGCATTATCAAAATGCAAATCATCGTTAAATAGTATTGCTTGATTCATCGGTTCATCTCATCTCTTAATCGCGTTAAAACCGCTTGAGTATCAGGCTTTACTTTTCGCCAGATTTCAAAACTGACCGCAGCCTGTCCAACTAACATACCTAAGCCATCAATGAGTTTTTTCGCCTGTCTTTGCTGTGCAACCTTTAAAAACGAGGTTAACTCTTTACTGTAAGTCATATCGTAACAAGTGACATTAGGTTTAATCACCTCTGCAGAAATTGGCAATGCTTGGCCATTTAAGCCTGCCGACGTAGCGTTGATAATTACATCAAAATCATAATCAATGACTTGATCGAACGAGCAGCAACTTATCGGATAATTAGGATATTGTTCAATAATAGCTTGGGCTTTTGATAACGTTCGATTAGCAATAATCAATTGTTTTGGTTCTTGCTCTAATAAAGGTAAAACTACGCCCTTTGCAGCACCACCCGCGCCTATTAACAAAATGCGCTGATTTTTTAACACCACTTGATTGGCCAGTAAATCATTCACGAGGCCATCGCCATCAGTGGTATCACCAAATATTTCACCATCAATGAAAGTTAATGTATTCACCGCACCCGCTAGCTCAGCTCGTTTGGTGAGATGATCACATAATTGCATCGCTTGTTCTTTAAATGGAGCAGTGACATTAGCGCCTTTGCCGCCTTGTTTTATAAAACGTTGAACTTCTTCAGCAAAACCATCAAGCGCAACAAGTTGACTTTGATATGAAATATTTTGTTCAGTTGATTGAGCAAACGCTTGATGAATAAACGGTGAACGAGATTGTTTAATAGGATTACCGTAAACGAGATACTGGTCCATAAAAGCTCTAACGTTAAAAAATGTGACGCTAGATTATAACAATGACCCAGATAAAAAAACTAAAAAGCCGCGATAAACTCTCGTCTAACGCGACTTTTTTAATATAAGTTAGTCACTATATTAATTAATCATATTAGAATTTATAGCCAAGCATAAGTGAAAATACCATAGGGTCTACATCCACATCAGCTGAGCCTTTGATAGCATCACCAATGTTGAATTTTGCGGTGGTATTAATATCGATATAACGCACTGAGGCATTTACGTGCCATTGATTGTTAAGCTGATAATCTGCACCTAACTGCACTGAATAGCCCAAAGATGAATCTAATTCAAGATCGTTAAAACCTAATGACTTTGGAGCTGCTTTAAAAGACTCATCAAAGAAAATAGTGTAGTTAATGCCAACACCAGCATAAGGCTTAATAGCTGATGCGTTATCAAAATAATATAATGCGCTGATTGTAGGTGGTAACTGAGTCACTTCAGCCAAAGTTGCGCCATCAACATTCGCACCTAAAACGCCTAATGAGACATTTTGAGGATCATGAATAGTAATATCATGTGTAAATGGTGTCGCTGCTAATACTTCAATCGCCCAATTTTTATCGTAAAAATAGACAAAATTTAAACCTAATTGTGTGTTGTCATCTACTGACACAGACAAAGGTGTGTTACCACCCAAAGCTTCTATATAAACAGTGGCTTTATCGCTGTTTGGATCAACTAATGTTGCGCCACCACGAATAACAAAGTCACCCGCTTGATAATTGGCAGCAGTCGCCGAAAAAGTAAGAGAAGATAATACGGTTAGTGCTAGAAGTGTTTTTTTCATCAGAAAATTCCCTATAATTTGTAAGGTTAAATTAATGGGGCGCATTCTAACGATGAATAATTATTGCAGTTTGATCTAGCGCAAGCATTGTGATTAATGTCTATTTATTATTGATTTACTCGATATTTCAAAGAGTGAAAGTTGAAATAATGTGATTTAAATCACTAGGTAAAAGAAATTTTCCAAAGTTAGGCTCTGACTTTGTATATAAATCAGAGCCTATTTAAATGTGTATATAAGAAGAATGAGTAAAGGTTAGTGTGTCCGAACTAAAACAAAGTATAAATTTTATAACCCCACACTAATACAAAATAGCCAATTGCCACAAACACAGCAGCTGAGCCAAGATCTTTAGCACGCCCGCTTAATTCGTGTCGCTCAGTGCCGATACGGTCAATAGCCGCTTCAATGCCAGAATTAAGTAATTCTGCGATCATGATGCCAAAAATACCTGACATCAATAAGGCAAATTCAACAAAGCCATTTGCAATGTAAAAAGCCACGGGCAATAACACGAAAAATAAAAACACTTCTTGTCGAAATGCAATTTCATATTGATATGCCGCTTTTAATCCGACCCAACTATTACGCACTGCTGGACCAAAACGAGCTAAATGCCCGACTTTATTTTTTTCTGTCATAATTATTTTTCTGCTAACCAATTACGTGGAGTTAAATAAGCCATCAATTGATGTTCTTGGCTGTTTTCATCTGGCTGAAAATTGTATTCCCAACGAGCAAGCGGCGGCATTGACATTAAGATAGACTCTGTACGCCCACCCGATTGCAAGCCAAATAAGGTGCCTCGGTCAAAAACCAAGTTAAACTCAACATAACGTCCACGGCGATATAACTGAAATTGACGATGCTGATCAGTAAATGGCGTGTTTTTGCGCTTATTAATAATAGGGATATACGCGTCAATAAAACCTTCACCCACGGCTTTGATGTAATTCAAACATTGCTCGAAATCCCAAGCGTTTAAATCATCAAAAAACAGACCGCCCACTCCACGAGTTTCATTGCGATGCTTTAAATAGAAGTATTCATCACACCATTTTTTATGTTCCGCATAAACCTGTTCACCAAAAGGCTCACATAAAGTTTTCGCCGTTTGATGCCAATGCACAACATCTTCCATAAAAGGGTAAAATGGCGTTAAGTCAAACCCTCCACCAAACCACCAAACAGGCGCTTCGCCTTCTTTTTCCGCAATGAAAAAACGAACATTGGCATGTGAGGTTGGAATAAATGGGTTTTTCGGGTGGATCACTAACGAAACTCCGCACGCTTGCCAAGTGCGGCCTGCTAATTCAGGACGATGTGCTGTTGCTGAAGGAGGTAATTTGTCACCAGAAACTAATGAGAAATTCACGCCACCTTGTTCGATCACATCACCATTCACTAACACTCTCGTTCTGCCGCCACCACCTTCTGCTCGCGTCCAATTATCTTCGACAAATTTTCCGCTGCCGTCTGCTTGTTCAAGCGCTTGGCAAATGTTGTCCTGTAATTGTTTTAAAAAGTCGATGACTTGCTGAAAATTTACTTGGCTCATTAGCGGTACGTTTCTCCCGTTAAAGCATTGATGATGGTTGATGGCTGGCTAAACCCTAAAGTATTTCCCTGAATAATAAAATCAATTTTTTCAACAAGCGCAGCAGGAATGTCCTGCCATTTGCGCGCTGGCTCATCGCCCGATAAATTAGCACTGGTTGAAACAATCGGTTTATTCACTTGGTTACATAAATGCACCACGTCAGGTTGGCTGGTTACACGCACGGCAATGGAATCAAATTTTCCTGTCAGCCAAGGTGAAGTACTTTTATTTTTCGGGAAAACTTGCGTGATGCCGTCTGGCCAATTAGCTAACAGCAAAGCTAAATTTTCTTTTGAAATAGAGCTATCATCCAGATAAGGCAATAACTGCGAGTAATCAGAAGCCAATAGAATTAAGCCTTTTTCTTGCGGTCTATTTTTAAGCGCGAGTAGTCGTTGAATCGCCGAAATGTTATCGGGATCACATCCTAAGCCAAATACCGCTTCCGTTGGATAAGCAATAATGCCGCCGTGTTGATAGGCTTCAACCGCTGTTTTCATAAATATTGCATTGTTGTTAAAAATTAGAATGGCGAGATTATACGGATTTTTTCTCATCCATGCACAACGATTGTTAAGGGGATTCCTTTTGAGCAAGTTTACTGCTTACTCAAAAGGTCAGTTTGAAATTATTCGAACAGTTCTTTAACTTTTTGTCTTAAAATGAATTTCTGAATTTTACCTGTTGATGTTTTCGGTAACTCACTAAAAACAATGGTTTTAGGTGCTTTAAACCTAGCCATGTGCTCAAGACAAAAGTTTATAATTTCAGCTTCACTACTGGTTTTTCCTGTTTTTAGCGCAACGAAAGCACAAGGAGTTTCGCCCCATTTTTCATCTTTACGGGCAACAACAGCCGCTTCCATAATCGCAGGATGTTGATACAACACACCCTCAACTTCCACCGATGAAATATTTTCGCCGCCTGAAATAATAATATCTTTCGATCGATCACGAATTTCGATAAAACCATCAGGATGTTTCACTGCTAAATCGCCTGAATGAAACCAACCATGCTTAAATGACTCAACCGTGGCAGTATCATTTTTTAAATAGCCTTTCATGGTAGTATTACCGCGAAACATGATTTCACCAATAGTTTCAGCATCCGCAGGAACTGGTTTCATAGTGTTAGGGTCAAGCACGTCTACCTCCTCTTGAGTTGGATAACGCACACCTTGTCTTGCTTTTAAGGCGGCTCTTTCATCATCACTACGCTCATTCCATTGGTCTTTCCATTCACTGACCACGCAAGGGCCATACACTTCCGTTAAACCATATCCTTGAGTAATATCAAAACCACGGCTCTCCATGCCTTTTATCACGGCAGCAGGTGGCGGCGCACCCGCAGTCATAATATTGATGCCACGCGGCACTTTATCTAACAAAGCTTGTTCAGCATTTAAGATCATATTAAGCACAATAGGCGCACCGCAAAAATGCGAAACTTTGTGGTCTATCAAACTATTCACTATGGCGTTAACTTCAACCTGACGAAGACAGACTTGCGTGCCAGCCATCGCCACCACTGTCCATGGAAAACACCAGCCATTGCAATGAAACATTGGCAGGGTCCATAAATACACAGAATGATTGGTTAATGGCCAGATCATATTATTGCCCACTGCATTGAGGTATGCCCCTCGGTGAGAATACACCACCCCTTTAGGATTACCTGTTGTACCCGATGTGTAATTAAGCGCTAATGCCTGCCATTCATCATGAATTAAATTTCCTTGGAAATTTTCATCCCCTTCAGCAAGCAGTTCTTGGTATTCAAGAGAACCAATACGCTCAAGCTCTTCACACTGAATATCGTCAATATCTATCACTAATGGGTTACGAGAAGACAAGGCTAACGCTTTTTTGACTACACAAGAAAAAGCGGTATCGGTTAACAGTACATCACATTCGCCATGATCTAAAATAAACGCGATGGCCTGTGCATCTAAGCGAATATTAATCGAATTTAATACTGCGCCCGTAAGTGGCACTCCGTAATGAGCATCTAAAAAAGCAGGCGTATTAGCAGCAATAATACTGACAGTATCCCCTGTTTTAACCCCTTTTTTGATGAGAGCTGATGCTAATCTGCGTACATTTTTGCGATATTGCTGATAAGTGATTTTTTGATCGCCATGAATAATGGCAATTTTTTCTGGGTACACATCAGCAGTGCGATTTAAAAAATTGATCGGCGTTAAAGGCTGACTGTTGGCTGCAACTTTGTCTAAACCTTGTTCATAAATATTATGCATAACCTTTCCTCATCGAAACTGACTCACTTAAAATAAGTAATCATTGATAACTGGTTTTTGCTCTATTCTACGCTGAATTTTTCGATTAAAAATTAGCCTTTGGTCTAATAGTGTCGACAATAGCTTCACTTTATGAATAAAAATAAATATTTTCATGATGAATATAAAAATATTGTCTACAAAATATCTCTTTCAACTCACGCCTCTATCGCTTTTAACATTTGTTCACTTTTAACAAACTCGAAATGCGCCCAATACTGAGCTACATTTGCTTGGTTGTATTATCAGCAATTTATTGATAGTTATTTCCGTATTAAGCCAAACAAAGGTATAATGCGCGCCTTATTTTCTTAGTAGTAAACATAACGCTACCTTTAGCTAGCAATTAACAAGGTGAGAATCATGAAAGTGGGTATTATCATGGGGTCAAAGTCAGATTGGCCAACAATGAAACATGCAACGGATATGCTTGATTTATTAAATGTTCCATATGAAACAAAAGTGGTATCAGCCCATCGCACGCCTCACTTATTAGCTGAATATGCTGAGTCGGCAAAAGATCGCGGCATTAAAGTCATTATTGCTGGAGCTGGCGGTGCTGCTCACCTTCCTGGTATGACAGCAGCTTATACGCCATTGCCGGTATTAGGTGTTCCTGTGCAATCAAAAGCACTGAGCGGCCAAGATTCATTACTTTCAATTGTGCAAATGCCAAAAGGTATTGCAGTAGGTACTTTAGCCATTGGTACAGCAGGTGCGGCAAACGCTGGTTTACTAGCGGCTCAAATTTTAGCGACGCACGACGAAGCGATTATGAGCAATATTGAAAAATTTAGAACCGAGCAAACAGAAAACATTTTAAATAATCCGAACCCAGCAGAATAGAGTTCACTTGTAATGAAAAAAGTTTTGGTATTAGGCGCAGGCCAATTAGCTCGCATGATGGACTTAGCAGGCTCACCATTAAATATGGATGTTAAAGCATTTGATGTACGCACTAACAAAGTTGTACATCCTTTAGCCCCTGAATATATTTATGGCGATTTGGCACAAGGCATAGCAAACGCTGATGTTATTACTGCTGAATTTGAACATGTTGCGCATGATGTTTTAGCTGAATGTGAAGCCTCAGGAAAATTACTGCCGAGTAGCCATGCCATTAAAATTGGTGGTGACAGACGCTTAGAAAAAGCGTTACTTGAGTCATGTCAGGTTGCCAATGCCAAACATTTTATTATCGAAACCAAAGCGGATTTTCAACAAGCGCTGACTTCGCTTCAATTACCGATCATCTTCAAAAGTGCGCTTGAAGGTTACGACGGCAAAGGCCAGTGGCGAATGAAATCATCTGAGCAAGCGGAAGCCATTTGGCAAGACATGTCGGCTTTTATCAAAGCAGCAACCTCATCGGTACCTCAAGGCATTGTTGCTGAGAAAATGGTGCCTTTTGACCGCGAAGTGTCGTTAGTTGGTGCGCGAAATACTCATGGTGAAATTGCAGTTTATCCATTAACTGAAAATCACCACACTAATGGCATTTTAAGTGTTTCTCTTGCCGCTTCTATTGATGAGTCATTGCAAAACCAAGCACATGAAGTGTTCACTAAACTGACTGAAAAACTCAACTATGTCGGCATTTTAGCGATAGAATTTTTCCAAGTTGGCGATCAGCTCTTAGTGAACGAAATTGCGCCGCGCGTGCATAACTCTGGACATTGGACGCAGCAAGGCGCGGATACTTGCCAATTTGAAAACCATTTACGCGCAATTTCTGGTTTACCTTTGGGTAGTACCACATTAATTCGCCCAACAGCGATGATTAATATTATTGGTGAAGATCAAGTGCCAACTCAAGTGTTAAGTATTCCGAGTGTGACAATGCATTGGTACGAAAAAGAAAAACGCGCTGGGCGTAAAATGGGTCATATCAATGTCAGTGGTCAAAATGAAGCAGAATTAGCACAGCGATTAACCGAGATAGCCAAGCTGTTAGATAACAGTGCCTTTCCAGATTTAGCTGAGTTTGCTGAACGTTATCAAGCCAAATTAGCGTAAACGTTATTAGTGATGTGATTAAATGTAGCGAGCGAATAAGCTCGCTTTTTTATTGTTGAAATTTACCGCATTTTTTCTGAGCACATTGCAGTTTTTCACCTGCTGCCATTTGACGTTTTAACAACAAGCCAAAACCACAAACAGCACATTCGCCCTCTACAGGTTGATGATTGACTGCATATTTGCATTTTGGGTATCCATCACATGCATAAAACGTTTTGCCAAAACGGCTTTGGCGTTCAACAAGGTGACCACCTTTACAAGCTGGACACTTTACTTCAGAAGATGCTTTTTGTTCTTCATGCTCAATATGATGACATTCGGGAAAATTGCTACATCCAATAAACATACCATATCGGCCTTGCTTTACCGCCAGCTCATGACCACATTCTGGGCACTCACTACCCACCAAAATTTTATCTTCAACCTTTTCATGTTCCACCACAGGACGAGTGTATTTGCATTGCGGATAACAAGCACAACCAAAAAAGGCACCTGATTTACTGTTTTTAATCAGTAATTCACTGCCACATTCAGGGCAAACCTCAAACTCCTTTTCCAAGGCGTGTTCATGGCGGTTAAATAGTGAGTCGTCGTTAGACATGAAAATCAATTTAAAAAAGATGAGATGTTGGGATTATCTCATAGAATATCTTTTTGAGTAAGCAAAGAGTCAATAGCGTTCAAAAAGTGCCAATCAATAAGTTAGCGACATGAGTTTTCGAATTTAATCAATGTATTACCGAGTGGATAGGCAAAGGCATCGTAATCATAATTTCTTGAAAGTTTGTAAAATAAGGTGTTGTTTGTTAATACATTAACAGTCCATGTTGTGTTTTTTATCATGTGAAGGGGATTACGTCGTAAAAATAGTTGACGATAAATAACTTCAGCCACTACATGTATACAGCCAAATAGGGTTAGTTAATTACCGTCACTCTGCTTAACCTTTAATTAAATGAGCAATAAGCATTTAAAAGACCGCTAGTGCAGCGGCCCTTCTTGTTCATCAAAAATGAGATCTTCCATTTGAGAGTATGCTGACTCTTTGCCAGGTACATTAAACAGCACCATGAGCACTACCCATTTTAAGTCGTCAATTGAGAAAAACTTAGTGTCGAGCTCCATGACGCGATCGATCACCATTTCTCGGGTAGTAAAATCAAGTAAATTCACTTGCTCTAAGAACATCAAAAAACCTTGGCATTCAACATCAAGCAATTGCTTTTCTTCCTCGGTATAAATACGGAAAGAGCGTGTTGCTTCGCGTGAAAAATACGGATAGGCATCGGTGTCTTGTAATGCGGCTAATTTTTCTAACCAAGTAAGCGCTTTGTAAATTTCGTCTTGGTGAAATCCAGCTCGGGTTAATTCGTCGGTGATCACGTCATGATCAACCATTATCTCTGCTTCACTATGAATATAGTTTTCAAAAAGGTACATCAAGATATCAAACATAATTAGCCCCTATTTTATTTTCAGGTAGCCACCTGGTACCGCAGACACCAGACCTCTAAGCTCAAGCATTGTTAATCGGGTTAGCACTACATCTGTGGGTAGTTTACTCCGAGAAACCACCGTATCTACGGGGGTGATTTCATATCCCACACTAGCTAACAATGAATCGTTAAACAAGCCCTGTGCACAACTTTTTTCTGACTCGACTTCTTTCTCTTTGTTTATACTATTATTTCTGTATAAGTTTAGACTATTTTCTGTCGAAAAATTCACTTCTTCCATTATATCGGCAACTTCTTCAACTAATTTAGCTCCTTGTTTAATTAACCAATGGCATCCTTTCACTTGTGGATTTTGAATATTTCCAGGTACGGCGAATACTTCTCTGTCTTGTTCTAAGGCACATCGCGCGGTGATGAGTGAACCGCTTTTCATCGCTGCCTCAACCACAATAACGCCAAGTGACATACCACTGATGATACGATTACGCTTAGGAAAATGGCCTGCTTTCGGAGGCGTTTTAGGTAAGAATTCGCTCACTATTGCCCCTCCCTGTTCAATAATAGCTTTGGCGAGTTCTCGATGTCGTGAGGGATAAACTTGATCAATTCCTGTTGCGATTACGGCAATTGTTGGGCATTTTGCTTTTACCACGCCTTGATGCGCAAAGGCGTCAACGCCTAACGCTAAACCACTGGTGACAACCACGCCTAATTCAGCAAAATCTTTCGCAAATTTATATGCGGTGTCTCGCCCATGAATGCTGACATTTCGACTACCTACGATGGCAATTTGTTGACGATTTAACAATGAGCTATCGCCTTTAACAAACAACACCAAAGGCGGGTCAAAAATTTCTTTTAATTGTTTCGGGTAATGCTGGTCTCCATAACAAACGATGCCAGCACCACACTGCTGAGTGAAGTTAATCACCTCATCTATTAATGGCCAATCAGGGGTTACTAAAGCTTGATATTGTTTATTGCTGAGCGCTAATACTTGTTGCTCAGGAGGAGCATGAAAAAGTTGCTCAATAGTGGCATGCTCAAGCAACGCTAATTTTTTCTGGATAGATAAACGCGGTAGGAATTTTAACGCCAGCCAGAAACGAGTGGTTGAGCTCGTTTCTGGTGGTTCTTGATCATGATTTGACGACTCGTTTTCCTTGTCTAACACCTGTTTCTCCTTAAACAGTGCTGTTGGTTTTTCTGATTTTATTTATGGCGCAGTCACAGAATCTTGCAGTCTTAGCGGTTTTTCAGAGTTAAGAATTAATGCCATACTAATTTGCTCAAATACTTTAAACACCATAATTTTACCAATGGGCTCTTCTGGCATTTTATAATCAGAATCTGATTCAGCAGCCATTCTATTCCAACGTGATGCATCTTTAGTATAAACAGGGCCATTGCCTGTTTCTACAACACCAGGGCTTACTCGATTAACCGATAAAACATCCCCTTGCTTTAAACCGTTATTTAAACCTTGGTTGATAAATACAACTTCAAGTTTACCAAACTCTCTATTGCCATTTGATGATTTAATAATTTGTCCATTCACTTCACTGTTTGCTGCTTGCATTGTAAAAAATGCCGGTAACATTTGCCCATCGTTAACAGGTTTTACAATAGTGCCAGAGCGAACTTCTCTTACCACACTTTCTAAATAAAGCGTTGAAGGTTCTTTGTTGGCTTTATCTCCAGCTCGAATAGCTCGACCTGTTCCAATTAAACGCGCATGGTAACCAATGACTTCTTCTGTATCCGTCGCAAGTATTGGCTCATCTTTTTGATAAACAGCATAAGCTTTACCTACTTCTAAATCACCATTTACATAAACTTTGAATGAATCAACGCTAGAGTTATAGCCTTCATCACTTCCTAAAACGTATGGCGCATTTTTTATGTCATCTTCACTTAACACGGTATCGTATTTAACGAAAGGCGAAATAATGTTTAAAGAGATGGTTTCTACAGGATTTTGATCTTTAAGCGAGCTACGCACTTTAGGCGACCATTTTAATGATGGCTTACCTTTAACTAACATAGGTTGGCCGTTTTCATCAAAAACAAGATTTAACTGCTCACCTGGGTAAATTAAATGAGGATTCTCAATTTCTGGATTAATGCGCCATAATTTTGGCCAAAGCCAAGGCTGCTGCAAAAATTTTCCCGAAATATCCCATAAGGTATCACCTTTTTGAACAATATAAGATGTTGGTGCATTTTGAGCCAATTTCAGCTCATCAGCAAAGATACTCGATGGTAAAATTAAACAGAATAACGTTAATATCATCCTTTTTAGCATACAAACCTGCCTATTCTTATCTCAATTAACCTAAAGCACTAGGATTAATTTTATTTAATGGCTAAAATTGAAACATAACACTCTATGCGAAATTTCGCGAATTCTTTTAAGTAATTATGGCTATATTAGACGTTTTAAAATTTCCAGACCCAAGATTAAGAACCAAAGCAGCACCCGTTAATGAAGTGAACGATGATATCAGACAAATTGTCGCTGATATGTTTGACACTATGTATGCCGAAAAAGGTGTAGGGCTTGCAGCAACCCAAGTCAATATTCATCAGCGTATTGTTGTCATTGATGTTTCAGAAAACAAAGAACAAGCCTATGTGCTGATCAACCCTGAAATCATTAAAAAAAGCGCTGACACTATGATCAACGAAGAAGGTTGTTTGTCAGTGCCAAGCTCTTATGCAAAGGTTGACCGACATACCGAAGTGACCGTTAAAGCACTTGATGAACATGGCAATGAATTTGAATTAGATGGTGATGAGTTATTAGCGATTTGTATTCAACATGAATTAGATCACTTAAATGGTGTGCTATTTGTTGACTATTTATCTCCGTTAAAACGCAAACGCATTCAAACTAAGCTTGAAAAAGAAGCGCGTTTAGAAAAATCAAACGGATAATTAAATAGGCCAACTCAATAGAAACCATGATGTCACAACCTTTAAATATAATATTCGCTGGTACGCCTGATTTTGCAGCCCAGCACTTAGCCACACTGATTAATTCTCATCATAATGTTGTTGCTGTGTACTGCCCACCTGATAAACCAGCAGGCCGAGGTAAAAAACTCACCGCTTGTGCCACAAAGCTTTTAGCATTAGAGCATGGCTTAACCGTTGAGCAACCTGAAAATTTCAAGCAGGTTGAAGATCAGCAAACATTAAGTCAATACCAAGCTGATGTGATGGTGGTGGTTGCTTATGGCTTGTTATTGCCAACGGTGATTTTAGAGACGCCACGATTAGGTTGTATTAATGTACATGGTTCTATTTTGCCAAAATGGCGCGGTGCAGCGCCTATTCAACGAGCGGTAGAAGCAGGAGATCCGCAAACGGGTGTCACCATTATGCAAATGGATAAAGGGCTTGATACCGGCGATATGCTTTTGATTGAAACCTGTGATATCACCGACACTGACACAAGTGCTAGCATCTATCAAAAATTAGCGGAGTTAGGCCCTACAGCGCTTTTAAACACATTAGCGTTAATGGCTGAAAATAAACATCAAGCAGTAAAACAAGATGATAGTTTATCAACCTATGCCACTAAACTTGATAAAACCGAAGCTGAATTAGATTGGCATTTGTCAGCAAAAGTTTTACATCAAAAAATTCGTGCGTATTCACCTTGGCCGATGGCGCAATTCACTTTTATTGATGATAAAAATGCTGAACATCGCATAAAAATTTGGCAAGCAAGTGTAGTAAAAATTTCAGCATCAACGAGCACAAAAACGCCTGAACCAGGCTCTATCGTTGCTGTTGATAAATCAGGAATAAGCATAGCAACGGGTAGTGATATTCTTAAATTAGAGTCGTTACAATTGCCGGGTAAAAAAGCGCTATCTGTGGCTGAAATATTAAATGGCCGCGCTGACTGGTTTAAAGTAGGTTTTTCAATCAATGGTAATAAAGTATCAAATACATGACCATTAATATCAGAGCGTTAGCTGCCAAGTGCTGTTTTGCTGTTGTTGATAAAGGGCGTAGTCTTTCAGATGAATTACCTGCTCTACAAAATAAAGTAGAAGGCAAAGACAAAGGGTTATTACAAGAGCTTTGTTACGGCGTTTTACGTTATTTGCCCGAACTCGAAAATGACAGCCGAAAGCTTATTCAAAAACCACTAACAGGTAAGCAACGAGTTGCTCACTTTTTAATTTTAGTGGGTATTTATCAGCTTAAATATACGCGTATTCCTGATCATGCTGCGGTCAGTGAAACCGTTGCCGCAACTAAACCATTAAAACATTTTCATTTGAAAGCTATGGTTAATGGCGTATTGCGTAGTTTTCAACGCCAAGTTCAAGCGCCTGATGAAGCATTGCCTGATGCAATTAAATTTAATCACCCTTCTTGGTTTATCAATAAAATTAAGCAAGGTTATCCTGAACAATGGCAAGCAATTTTAACGGCTAATCTTGAAAAGCCACCAATGTGGCTAAGAGTCAATCAACAGCATCATACCACTAAAGAATATTTAGCCTTATTAAACAATGCTGATATTGCCGTTGAGCAAGTTGATGCCTTCTCTCAAGCGATTCGTTTACAGCAAGCGACTGATGTTAATCGTTTACCTGGTTTTGAACAGGGTCATGTTTCTGTTCAAGATGGTGCAGCCCAACAAGCAGCACTTTTACTCGACTGTCAAAAGAATGATGACGTTTTAGATTGTTGTGCCGCGCCCGGTGGTAAAACATGTCATATCTTAGAGCTAACGCCAGCAATATCTTCAATGACAGCCATGGATATCGACGAAATCAGACTGCTTAGAGTCAAAGAAAATTTAGCACGCTTAAACTTACAAGCAAAAGTTGTTGTAGGTGATGCCAGCCAGCCTGAATTATGGAGTGAAGGCCAACAGTTTGACCGCATATTACTCGATGCCCCTTGTTCAGGTACTGGCGTTATTAGACGTCATCCTGATATTAAATGGTTGAGAAAAGCGAATGACATTGATGCGCTTGTGGTTTTACAACGACAAATATTAAAAAAGATATGGTCTTTACTGAAACCGGGTGGTACTTTGCTGTATGCAACCTGTAGTATATTGCCAGAAGAAAACTGTGAACAAATTCAGCACTTTATTAGCAACACCCCAGATGCTGAATTAATCACAATAACAAATGGCGAACAAGCAATAGGCTGGCAGATCTTACCTAATGATCAGTCAATGGACGGCTTTTATTACGCTAAATTAACAAAAAAATAATTCATAGTAATCGAGTGATTTGGTAACAAGCACATGAAAATAGTTATAATTGGCGCTGGACAAGTTGGTGGCACACTCGCTGAAAATTTAGTAGGTGAACTAAACGACATCACGCTTATTGATACTAACAGTGAAGTGCTGCGAGAGCTGCAAGACAAAATGGATCTGCAAATTGTTGTTGGTCAAGGTTGTCATCCAGATGTTTTAAAACAAGCAGGCGCAGAAGACGCTGAAATGATCATTGCTGTTACCAGTGATGATGCAACCAACATGATAGCTTGCCAAATTTGCTACTCACTTTTTAATACCGCCACAAAAATAGCCCGAATTCGTTCAGCAAAAGTTCTTAAATACCAAGATCAGCTTTTTCAAAACAATAATATCCCCGTTGATCATGTCATCGCGCCTGAGCAATTAGTTACTCGAGATATCGCGCGACTTATTGACTACCCAGGCGCATTACAAGTTCTAGAATTTGCTAAAGGTAAAGTGAGTTTAGTTGCGGTAAAAGCATACTATGGTGGTTTATTAGTTGGTCACGCTTTATCAACACTGCGTGAACATATTCCAAATATTGATACACGCGTGGCGGCAATTTATCGCAATGGTAAACCTATTCGCCCATTAGGGACGACGATAATTGAAGCGGACGATGAAGTTTTCTTTATCGCCGCAACTATTCATATTCGTGCAGTAATGAACGAATTGCAAAAACTAGAGCCTGCTTACAAACGTATCATGATAGCTGGCGGTGGTAATATTGGTGCTGGACTTGCCAAAATGTTAGAAAAAAACCACCAAGTAAAACTGATTGAGCACACCCCTAAACGCGCGGCATATCTCGCTTCTGAACTAAGTGACACCTTAGTTTTTGTTGGTGATTCTTCTGATCAAGAATTGTTAATGGAAGAACACATCGATCAGTTTGACGTTTTTATTGCTGTAACCAATGATGATGAAGCCAATATCATGTCGTCGTTATTAGCAAAAAGACTTGGTGTGCGAAAAGCTATGGTGCTTATTCAACGCAGCGCCTATATCGATTTAGTACACGGCAGTAATATTGATATTGCCGTATCACCTCAACATGCCACTATTTCGGCTTTACTTACACACGTTCGTAAAGGCAGTATCGATAACGTTTATAGCTTACGTGGTGGTGCAGCAGAAGCGATAGAGATTGTTGCCAAAGGTAATCAGAAATCGTCAAAAGTCATCGGCAGAACAATATCTTCTCTGAAATTACCTGCGGGTACAACCATAGGGGCAATCGTGCGGGATGAAGAAGTATTAATTGCCCATTCAGACACGAAAATTTTAGCAGAAGATCACGTTATTCTATTTTTAGTAGATAAGAAATATATTACTGATGTAGAAAAACTATTCTATGTAGATCCATTACAATTCTTTTAAAACCAATTTATTTAACCAATTAATTATTAGTGGAAATGGTTTTAAAACCTAGTTTATCTAACGATTTTTCAACATGATGGATAGCATTTTTTTCAGACCACCAAAGCTGAGCAATAGATTGGTTTGTTATTTCTAAATTTGCTTTAGGCGTATTAGCTAAGAGCGTAATTAATATACTACTACCACTGATCGACTCCCAATCTTGATTATAGCGCCGCATCGCTTTATATGCAGGTTTAATAGAACTGAGATTAGAATTGCTTAACTCGGATATTAATCCTTTATCTATTAATATTTCCCAATAGGTAAAAAATAATTCCGCGGGTTGAAAAATGCTTCTTTTAAATAATTGATCATTTAAAAAAATATAATCATCTTCAGATAGTTCGCCATGTTCGTTTTTATAGTTAACAATTAATTTTAACTGTTCAGTATGATGTTCATGCGACTTTTTCAAACGATCTAAATTATCTTGTAACTCGATAACAATTTGTTCTGATAAAACGCCAACTTCAATATTACGTTGACGTTCAGCCCACCAACTATTTGCCCAGAGAGCAAATAAAACCGCAATCACAATTGAAGATATTTCTGACAAAACTTTACTGAGTAATTGTTGCTTTATAGATAACATTCTATGCCCAAATTTAGTATTTTTAGTCGTCTACTCTATGATTTCCAAAACGCTGGCGTAAATAACACTAATAAAGTAAATATTTCTAGTCGGCCAAACAACATGGCGAGAATAAGCACCCACTTACTTGAATCGCCTAAACTAGCAAAGTTTGCAGCAACCTCACCTAAACCTGGGCCTAAATTATTTAAACACGCGGCAACCGCGGTAAAAGCAGTAATATCATCAACGCCAGCAGCTAATAAAGCTAACATACACAATACAAACACCGCGGCATAAGCTGAGAAAAATCCCCAAATAGCTTCAACAACACGGTTAGGCAAAGCTTTATTACCTAATTTAATCGAAAATAAGGCTTTAGGATGCACTAACTTATTTAACTCTCGAATACCTTGTAAATACAACAATACCACGCGCACAACTTTCATACCGCCGCCCGTACTACCCGCACAGCCACCAATAAAACTAGAAAATATCAGCAAAATAGGCAGTAATGTTGGCCAATCAGCAAAAGATGTCGTCGCAAAACCCGCGGTAGTACTAATAGAAACCGATTGAAACAACGCTTGGTTAAACGCTTCAAAACCCGATTCATAATAATTAACACTTATGAGTACGGAAAAACAAATCAAGGTCAGCACTAGTTGAATACAAATAAATACTTTAAATTCAGGATCGTAAAAATAGGCTCTTAGTGATTTACTATGAACAACCGCAAAGTGAAGCGCAAAATTAACCCCGGCAATTAATAGGAAAAAGACACAAACAAAATTTATAGCGGGGCTATTAAAATACCCCATACTTAGGTCATGTGTGGAAAAGCCACCAATAGCTATGGTTGAGAAAGCATGGCAAATTGCATCAAACATAGTCATACCTGCCGCCCAATAACTCAGTGAGCAAGCAACAGTTAAAGACAAATAGATGTACCACAAATGCTTAGCAGTATCGGCAATTCGCGGAGTCATTTTAGAGTCTTTGACAGGCCCTGGTGTTTCTGCCCGATATAACTGCATGCCCCCGATACCGAGCATAGGTAAAACAGCAACGGCAAGCACGATGATCCCCATACCTCCAAGCCATTGTAATTGTTGACGATACCAGAGAACGGCATGAGGCAAACCGTCAATATGAGTTAATATGGTTGCCCCAGTGGTTGTTAACCCCGAAAAAGATTCAAAAAAAGCGTCAGCAACGCTTAAGTTGGGTTCATCTAATAGCATTAACGGCAGAGCAGAGAAACTGGCTAATACCGTCCAGAATAAGACCACAATAAGAAAACCTTCACGCGCTCTCAGGTCTGCTTTTTCATTGCGATAGGAATACCAAGACAGTAATCCCACCACTAGACAAAAAACAAAAGACATTAAAAAAGAAACACCGCCACCATCACGATACACCAAAGATACAAATGCAGGAGGCAACATAGTGACACTTAATAAGGTAACCAAAAGCCCTAAAATGCGGATAATATTTTTAATTTGCACAGTAAGTTATAAATTTCTTATTTTAATTTTAAGATTCTGTTATTGATTGTAATACGATTTTCCCTGACGACAAAGTTTGTAATTTTACAGCAAACTGCGTTAATTTTTCTTCAGGTATCGATATTTGTAAATTAATATCTGTTAAGTATTGCTGTTCAATCACTTGCCCAGCAAAGCTTTCAATCAGGTGTAGCACATCATTTACTTCGGTATATTGACACGCTAACGTTTTGCGTACCATAGGTATTTTAGTTTTTGTTGATAAAAGCGTTAGCGCTTGTCTGACACTGGCAGAATAGGCGCGCTGTAATCCACCCGTGCCTAATTTTGTTCCACCAAAATAGCGAACAACCACTGCACATAATTCGCCAACATCGCTACCTTGTAATACAGCTAACATTGGTCTGCCAGCTGTACCTGACGGTTCGCCATCATCCGAAAAGCCATAGCATTGACTGTCATTAGGGTGCCCACTAACAAAGGCATAACAATGATGGCTTGCTTGAGGATGAAGCAATTGTATTTTCTTTAAGAAAACTTTCGCTTGTTCATTCGAATCACAAGGAGTCAAATAACAAATAAAACGACTACGGCTAACAAATGTTTCATCAACAACTTCATTAGCCGCTATTTGATAGGATAACGACAAAATAATACTTGGCTTTAGTTAAGTTAGCTTAGGTTAGTTTAAATCTAGATCACGAGTCATATTTTCATTATGCGCTTGATGAACAATAATATTGTCTTCAATGCGAATACCGCCAAATGGACGCATAGCATCAACACTTTTCCAATTGACCATCTCGTTGTGTTTCGAATTTTTCAAATCAGCTAATAACGAGTCAATAAAATATAAACCGGGCTCTATAGTAAACACTTGATTAGATTCTACGATACGCGATGTCCGTAAAAATGGATGTTGTTCTGGCGTATTGACGTGTGTCCCTCTTTCATCAGCCATAAAGCCGCCAACATCATGAGTTTGCAAGCCTAAGTGATGACCTAATCCATGCGGGAAAAACGTGCTAACGATTCCAGACTCAACAGCGATGGATGGATCTACAGAAATAAAATCAAATTCATACAACACATTGGCAATATCTTGATAGGCTTCTATATGTAGATCAACGTAACTCTTACCCGGTTTTAAGCCTGCCACCGCTTTTAACATTAATTGATCCATACGTTCGATCAGTTCACCAAACTTATCTCGTTTATATGAGTAAGTACGGGTGATATCAGAGGCGTAACCATGAAAGTTTGCCCCTGCATCTAATAAAAATGAACGATGAACTTGCGGTACACCACGCTCTAAAGCCGTGTAATGTAAAATAGAAGTGTTTTCATTGAGCGCAACAATGTTGCCATAAGGTGTTTCAGATTCGGTATGTTGAGTAGCTTTTAAATATGATTGCTGGATATCATATTCTGAAGCCCCTTCATAAAAGGCCGCTTTTGCTGCTTTATGCCCCATAACCGCAATACGGTTAGATTGGCGCATACATTCTTGTTCATATTCCGTTTTATAACCACGATGAAAATGCAAATAATTTAGCAATGGCTCAGGATTAATTTCTTCAAACCCTAGCGCTTTAGCAACTTCAATATGCGCACCTAAATAGGCTAAACCACTTTTATCATAAGGTAATAATTTATCGACATCGGTTGGTTTTGCCAGAATTTTAATATCAAAAAATTCATTCCAATAACTTTCGGTTAACTTTATAACTTTGTGCCAAAAATCAACAGGTTGATAATAGATCAACGTTGGTTTATCCGTACCATTTACCATTAACCAGCAATTAGGTACATCTTGTAACGGCAACCAATGTTTAAAGTGCGGGTTAACTTTGAATGGGTAGCCATAATCATCAAGGAAGACTTTTATTTCTTGCCCTGAATGAATGACAATACCTTGTAAATTTTCTCTGTTGAGCGCATTTTTAGCTCTCACTTGTAACTCAGCTAAATGTGCAGGATATAACGCTGATAACTTATTCATTTGATCTCACCGATGAAAATTTTTACTTATCATATCATAGCGCTAATTCACCTAGATACTCTAGATCAATATCAACCTCTGATTCCCTATATTTGCTGGCTATCATTACCAGCTATTAAAGCTGGCTAATATTCATGGTATGCAGTTGTTCAAATAAACTCGATTCCTGCCCGACTTTTTGTTGATAAATTTCTTGGTATGCCAAAACACTTTTCACATATTCACGTGTTTCTTTAAAAGGGATCGTTTCTATCCAAATATCAGCAGGTAAAGATTTTGCAGATCTGAGCCATTTTTTCACTCGATAAGGGCCAGCGTTATAAGCCGCGGTTGCCAGCACTTGATTGCCTTTATGTCGGTCTAACAGGCTTTTCAAATATTTAGTGCCCAAATTAATATTGTTATTAGCGTCTAATAAATACTTGGTTGATATTTTTTTTCTGCGCGTTAATAACTTTGCTGTATCAGGCATAACTTGCATTAACCCTTTTGCGCCTGCAGATGAATGTGCATCCGACATAAACGAGCTTTCTCGGCGAGTAATTGCAAAAGCCCACGCTGGGTTTATTGCGTATTTTAGCGCATGCTCATTGATTTCATCATTAAAGGCTAATGGGAAACGTAAATCGACATCGTCCAAATAACCCACTTGCGATAAAGCAAAAATTGCCCGATCAAACCACCCTATTTCGTTAGCTAATTTAGCTGCGACAAGTTTTTGCCTTTCATCTAATTGAGTCAGCCAATAATTCCATTCTTTTCTTGCATGGTAATACCGACCAAGATGAAACAACTCAAATGCTCTTTTACCTGCTGGATTGCTAAACAGGGTCATTTTTTCCTGTTCTGATATCTCTAACGGGTTGTCTTGCATATTCATGGGTTTTTCTGCATAACTTGCGGCTAGAAAACCATAATAATGACGCTCTTTCGCCAACGTTGTCATGAGTTGCTTACCTGCAAGTTGTTGATCCGTGGCTAATAGGCTACGTGCATACCAGTATTGCCACTGTTCACTTTGTTGCACATTTTCTGGCAGTGAATCTAATTCTTCTTTGATTGTTTTCCATTCTTGTTTACGAAGTACATCGGCAATTTTCCACTGAACCAAATTGTCAGTTAAATTTTCGTTGTTCACTTTTGCCAACCATAGTGCAGCACTTTTATGGTTTTTACTGGCTAACGCTAGTGAGAATTTAAGCGCAATTTTTTGTTGTTGATTGTCACTAAAAGGAAATACTTTTTCCGCTTGTTCATATGCCTTAAGCGCTCGTTGCTGATCGCGCCAAATTAAGCGTTTAACTCCATAAGCGAAAATAGCCGTTTCTTTACTCGATTTTTGTGGAAATCTTGACAAATTCGTTATGTAGGCAGGATCTCGGCGCACTTTGTGCCAAAGCTCTCCTAAGTATTTTTCATTTTCTGGTAACAGCGTAGTTAAATATGGAATGAGTGTATGTTTGCCACCATCAGCCGCTTTGGTTAACCGTTGCCAAACATGCTCTTGAGTTCTTAAGCCTGCCGCTTGCCAACGTTCAAACAAATTATCACACGCTTTGGGCTGAGATTTCCCCACCACCCATAAATCTGCAATTTTTGATAAAATAAGCGCTTCATCTACCCCACTGTTTAATTGATATTGATAATAGGTACAGGTTAATTCAACATCAGCAGTTGGCTGATAAAACGCGAGAAACAAGGCTTGTCTATTTCGCTTGATTAAATAATTAAGCCATTTACTTCTTAATGGCCAATCAAGTGGTGTACCTTCGTATGTTGTTAAGAATTTTTCAATTTCTTTAGCAGAGCTTAAACGCATACGTGTCATCAAGCGTTTTTGGTCTAAATACGGCTGAAGAGGATAATAATGTAATTGGTTATACAAGGTTTGATAATGACTCGAATCCGCTTTCCAAATTTGCTTTTCTGCTTTTTCAAATGTTTTTCTAAGTAACGTATTTTCGTCAGCAAAAGTGCTAAATAGAGGAAAAAATAAAAATATGGAGATAAAAAAAATACGAGCCATAATTGCGCCTAAAATAAATGTCTGCTTTAAGGTTATTCACCCAACGAAAACAAAGCAAGTACAATTGAAATAATTCATAATTTTGACATCTTGTTGATATTTGTGAGTTACTCCACTTTACTGTTACTATTAGAAAAAACCAAAAAGTCTTACTATGAAAAAATCACTCTTTATTGCTATTAGTTTCTTTATATCTTCGACTGCTTTTGCCAATGATACTCATAAGATT